>NZ_JCACKG010000198.1:0-3385 GCF_059505265.1 Myxacorys chilensis
GCCCAGATGCTCGGGCATGAGGACATCGAAGCCCGCCCGCTCCAGGAGAGCCAGCATGGCCTCCGGCGCCGGCAGCAAGGCATGGGGCGTTGCTGGGGCGCCGAACATGCGCGTTGCGCAGCTTGGGAAGTAAACGATGGACGGCCGCCCCGTCTGGGCGATGGGCACGGGAAAGCCGGTGCGGCGGGGATTCTGCCGGGTTTCGGTTGGTTTGGGCGACCCCGGTCCGTGCCGCAAGGCGCGGGAAACGCGGGGCACCCGTTCGCCCGTCAGGCGCCGGGCCGCGTCGGTCACGGCTTCCACCATCGGCGCCGGGATAACCGCCCGTGCCGCATCAGCCACGGCTACGCCGCCGCGCATCATGGCTTCCACCGCGCCGCGGTGGTCCGCAGCAAAGCCGGCCACGGATCGCGCCGTCGCGCCGCGCCGCTGCGTCCGCTGGCCAATGATCATGGTGCCCGTCTCGATGCCCACCGGGCAGCGGATGGAGCAAAGATTGCAGGCGGCGCAGGTATCAAGGCCGGGATACTGGAAATCGCGGTCGAGCTGTTCGAGCCGCTTGGGATCGCTTCCGGTGGCGCGCAGGTATTCGCGCTCACGGGTGACCGCAATGCGTTGGCGCGGCGACAGCGTCATGTGGTGGCTGGGGCAGGCGGGCTCGCAGAAGCCGCATTCGATGCAGAGGTCAACCAGCTCGTCGGCCAGGGGCATGACCTTGAGGTGCTTGACGTGAATCTTGCTGTCGTTGTTGAGCAGAACGCCGGGGTTAAGCAGCCCCTCGGGATCAAACAGGGCCTTGATCCGGTGCATCAGGGCATAGGCCTTGGAACCCCATTCCGCTTCCACGAAGGGGGCGATGGCGCGGCCAGTGCCGTGTTCGGCCTTGAGTGAGCCGCCGTAGCGCACCGATACAAGGTCGCTGAGGGCAGCGGAGAACGCGTCGAACTTTTCGGCGGCACCAGGCTTGGAAAAGTCATCGCCCATCTGGAAGTGGAGGTTTCCGGCCAGGGCATGGCCGAAAATTACCGCATCCTCATAGCCGTGCTCGTCGAGCATGGCGCGCAGGTCGAGAACGAAATCGGCAAGCTTCTCGATGGGCGCAGCCACGTCTTCGGTCAGCATCGAGCTGCCCTTGGGACGCATGGCACCGGCGGAGGCAAAAAATCCCTTCCGAATATCCCAGAGTTCGTGGCTGCGATGCGCGTCGGTCGAGAAGTCGATATGCGTGGCGCCTTCTTCGCCCAGCAATGCCACCGCGGCCGCAGTCTCGCGCGCCAGGGTTTCGGCGTCGGGTGCGGTGACGTCGATCAAGACGGCAGGCGAGTTCTCGGTGAGCCAGGGCAAGAGCGGGGCCATGGGAACGAGGTGTTCCACCGTCGAAAGGGCTCGGCGCTCGATATACTCGGCGGCGGTAACGCCCGTCGTCACCTGCACGCCGCCATTGGCCATGCGGATAATGGCGCGGCCAGCCGACTGTGGATCGGGGAAGGGCACCAGTGCCGTGGCCTTGAAGGGGTGCTCGGGCACGGTGTTGTAGGTCACCTCGGACACAAAGCCGAGCGTGCCTTCCGAACCCACCATGAGGTGGATGAGGATCTCCAGCGGATCGTGATAATCGACCAGAGCATTGAGCGAATAGCCGACGGTGTTCTTGATGCGGTATTTCTTGCGGATCAGCGCCACGAGCTCGGCATCGGCCATCACGTCATGGTGCAGCTGGCTTATGCCCTCAAGCATCGCGGCATGGGTGATGCGGAAACTGTCCCGGCTCACGGCATCTCCGGAATCGAGCACCGTGCCATCGGTGAGGACGATCCGCAGCCGCGCCATGGTGTGGTAGGTGTTCTGCGCCACCCCGCAACACATGCCGGACGAGTTGTTGTTGACCACGCCACCGATCTTGCAGGTGGCCTGGGATGCCGGATCGGGACCGATCTTTTTGTTATGGGGTTTCAGCGCCGCATTGGCCTGGGCAACGATGATCGCTGGCCCCAAGGTGATCTGCTCTGCCCCTGGATGAATCTGGAGCTTGCGCCAGCCATCGCCCAGCACGGCGAGCACGCCATCGGTCACCGCCTGGCCGCTCAGCGAGGTGCCTGCGGCGCGAAAGGTTATGGGTAGACCCTCGGCTCGTGCAGCCCGCATGACGGCACGGACCTCATCCTCGGAATTGATGAACACCACGACGGCCGGGATGAGCCGGTACGAACTGGCATCGCCGCTCCAGGCATAGGTCATCAATGGGTCGGTGAATATTCGCCCACGGACCTCGCCCTTGAGGCGAGCCGCGACACGCTCACCGGCAGCCTGCCGGTCGGGTGCGGTTTGATGCGGCTGAAGGGAGGCGGAGGAGGTCGGAGAGGTGGCTTGCTGCATCCGCCCTAACTAACATGTTAGTTGATCGGCGCGAAGAGCCTCCTTCCCAAGTGATGGACGGCGAGGTGGCTCGCCGTCCCTGGTGGGGCTAGATGTCGATGTCGTCGTCGCCCAGGCGGTCGAGTTCAGCGGCGGCACGGCGGAGGATTTCGGCGGCGCGATGCTGCTGTTCCTCGGTGCCGTGGCGCGCCTTCTTGAGCGCTGCCTTGAGGGTACGACGGGCCTCGTTCAGCTCGGGCACCACATCCTTGAGATCGCGGTCGGCATCGCCGCGCGGGGGCGGCGCGCCCCAGTGAGCGCCGGGACCCCGACCATGCGGACGGCCCTCATCTCCTGGTCCGCCATCGCGCCCGAACGGCCAATCGGCGCGGGCAAATTCGCGAAACTTGCTCATCTGCTCGCCGGCTTTTGCAAGAAAAGCGAGGGTCGACTCGATCGCTTCGCGGTTGTCGCTGAGATGGGCGCGGCCTTCAACGGTGATGGTATAGAGCTTCTTGTTACCTTCGGCCTGGGAGGTGACGTAGCCGGCCTCCTCCAGAAAGGTCAGCGCTGGGTATACGATGCCGGGGCTGGGCGTATAAACGCCACCCGACTTTTCCTCGATGGCGCGGATCAGGTCATAGCCGTGACGGGGCTGCTGCTCGATCAGGTAAAGCGCGACAAGGCGGAGGTCGCCGGCAGCCAGCATGCGGCCGATGCGGAAGTTGCCGCCCATATTGCCCCACCCTTCGTTGCCACCCTCTAGCCCCGAGGCGAAGCGCCCCCAACTGCGCCGGGCCATGGCCTCGAGCTGCCGCCAATTGGGTTCACCATTGTTCCAGTATCTTGGCACGATGTGTCTCCGATATATTTTTGCTCCCTGATCTAACAGATCAGAGCGCCCGCGACCGTTTTCAAGATATATCTTACGATTGTTTCAGACAGAAAAAAGCTCCGAAACCAGAGGTTCCGGAGCGTTGGTGTAGTGGCTCTGTGCAGGGTGCTAAAGCGTGGGCGCCGGCGCGTTGTC
>NZ_JCACKG010000199.1:0-3337 GCF_059505265.1 Myxacorys chilensis
CAGCTGGGAGAGCGCTTGCATGGCATGCAAGAGGTCAGCGGTTCGATCCCGCTTGGCTCCACCATTCTACCGCCCAATCGCTGTTCCCCTTAGGAACATGCCTGTGCGGCCCCACTTTTCCACCAAGCCCTCCTCCTTGCGCTGGTAGCGAGCAGTAATCCAGAGGATGAAGCTTGCCGAGACTTTTAGTCTCACCTGGTAGCCCTCGCCCAAGCGTCTAGGCGCGCTCCAAGACCGCTTGATTACGTATTTTTCCTCTTCCCAAAGCAGCTGTGGCAATACACCAAGTAAAGACGAAGACTTAATTGTTCTCGCGCATACTGATGGTGGACGCGGGGAAAGAAGATGCGGTCACCAGCCGTGATGTGGCGCGATTTTGTTCGCAACGAAGATGGAATTTTCGCAGTAATTTTTGCCCTGATGGCTATCCCGCTGATCGCGATCGGCGGCGCCAGCGTCGACTACGCCATCTGGATGAACGCCATTCACACGGCCCAGGAAGCCGCTGACGCCGCAGCCCTGGCCGCCGCTGCCTCCACTGCCGAGGACCATGACGAGGTTCAAGATGTGGTCGAAGGCGTAGCCGCCCACGCCTTCGAGCGATACCCCGCGGTTGTCGTCGAGCGGGTGAGCTATGATAGCGTCACACGGCGGGTGACCGTCGCCATCGGTGGATCGATCGAGCCCTATTTCGTGCAGCTGGTCGGCGTACAAAGCTTGCCTGTGGTCGCCAACTCGACGGCAGAACGTGCCACGAACGGTCAGTTGGAACTGGCGCTGGTGCTGGATAACACCTATTCGATGTCCGCCTCTGATGGTTCGGGAAGCACCAAGATTCAGGCGCTTAAAAACGCGGCGAACGGGCTCCTGGATGCCATCTGGGATGCGAACAACGAAAGCATCCGTGTAGGCCTGGTGCCCTACGCTGACTACGTCAATGTCGGCGTCGCCAATCGCAGCCAGCCATGGATGAGCGTTGCCGCGGACACCGTCACGACGAAAACCACACCGGGGACACCGCGCACCTGCACGACAGTTACGACCAAAAGGGTATGTACCACTTACCCGAAACAAACGTGTACATACTATGTCGATGGTGTACCGAAGCAGCGCGACTGCACACCGGCTCCAGACAACTGCCGAGACGAGCCTATCACACCAAAAGAAGTCTGTACCGGTCCTACTGACCCCAAGACCACCACCTCTACCACCACGTGGTGGGGCTGCGTGAAGTCGCGGACCGCTCGTAACCTTCGTTTGTCTGATTTGGAACCAGCCACGAAGTACGTGGGCATCATGGCTACAAAGCAGGCCTGCATGAACGCGATCGTACCTCTCACTGACCAGGAAAATTCTATTCGTGCCGGCATCAACTCCATGGTCACGAGCTTGAGCGGTTACGAGCCACTCACCCACAGTCCCTCCGGCATGGTGTGGGGCATAAACGTTTTGTCCGAAACCGCGCCTTTTACTCAGGGCGACGTGTACGATCCGGAAAACCGAGAACCTCGCAAGGCGCTCATCTTGATGACGGATGGCGATAACACATTGCGCTATAACAACGGCAGTCACTCGACGTTGAGCACTGATCCTGCGACCGCCGCAACGCAGAAGGCGGCAACCGACGCCGATACGACGGCGCTCTGCACCTATGCCAAGTCCAAGAAGATCGAAGTTTTCGTGGTCTCTTTTGGTGTGTTGTTGCCGGCCTCCGACACCATGCTGAAGGCCTGCGCCACCGATGACAAGCATTACTTCAGCGCGGTAAATGCGGCTGAACTCAATCGAGCATTTGAAAACATCGCAGACCAGCTGCGTGTTGTCAGGCTCACGCAGTAGAGGCGCTTGGCCGCCGAACCTGCACGTCAACAAACCCCTGCCTTGCGACCAGCAGGTCGACGGCGCCTGACCTGTCAACGCCACCCTGAGCTATGCCGCCTTGGCAGGCTCGCCGAAGTGCTCGAACAACGCCCGGTTTCGGCCGCTCGCTTTGGCACCATAGAGCCGCGCGTCCGCCAGGGAAAAGAGCTGATCATAGGTGGACATCCCGTTGTAGGTCACTCCGCCGATGCTGACCGTAATTGCGCTGTTTCTTGCCGGAGGAGGAAGCGAGAGGTTCCCTATAGCCGTGCGAATGCGCTCTGCGATTGTGGTTGCGTGGTCCGGCGTCGCCCCGGGTAGAAATACTCCGAATTCCTCGCCGCCCACGCGCCCGACAATATCGGCGCCGCGCAAGATGCCCTTGATGGTGCTGGCAATCAGCTTGAGGGCCTCGTCACCCAGTTGATGGCCGAAGCGGTCATTGAGGCTCTTGAAGTGATCGGCGTCGATCACCAGCAACGCGCCGGAGCGCAGATTGGCATGCGTGCGCGACTGCTCGAGATAGGCGTCCACCATCATCGTGAAGGCGCCCCGGTTGAGCACCGCGGTGAGGCTATCCGTAGAGGCGAGCACGGCGAGGTCGCGCTGGGCGATGGCCAATTGCCGTATCTTTGACATCAGCAGATAGAGCAGCGGGCCGGCGAGCACCATGGGCAGGAAGATATCGACTGCAATCGCCCGAACCAGCCGTTCCTCGCTCATGCCAGCGAAGTTGAAGGAATCCACGATCAGCGCCGCAGTTGAGCAGAGGATCGATCCCGCAATGGTCACCGCAATGACCCTGGCCTGGCCCGTCTGAGAAAAATCTGGCATTGCTAATCACTTGTCATGCTGCAGCATCATGCGGCATTCCCGCATGGCGGGAGTGCCACCAGAAGGCGAAGGCCTCCGGCGGAACCGGCCGGGAGATCAGGTAACCCTGGGCCTCATCGCACCCGGCGCTTTGCAGGAAATCATAGGCTTGCTGGGTTTCCACCCCCTCGGCAACCACCCGTAGCCCAAGTTCCTGCGCCATGCTGATCATCCCGCGCACCACGGCGCTATCGGATCCACCCGGCACCAGCGGGCGGATAAAGCTCTGGTCGATCTTGATGACTTCGGCAGGGATATCTTTGAGATAGGCAAAGCTGCTGTAGCCGGTGCCAAAATCGTCGATGGCACATGCCACACCCATTTCGCGGATAGCCGCCAGGTTGGAAAGGATGCGTGCCTGGTTGCGGATGAGGGCGCCTTCCGTGAATTCGATCTCGAGAGTTTGGGGGGATACAGCGTGCCGCCGCAGCGCTTCGGCAAGACGCTCCGGAAAATCCACTTCTTCCAGATTAGCCGGCGACACGTTGACGGAAATCGTGATCGGCAGAGCAGCCTTGTGCCACGCGGCGGCCTGTCTGAGTGCCTCGTCGATCACCCACTGGGTGAGCGGACGGGCCAGTTCGGCGGCTTCCGCCAAGGGGAT
>NZ_JCACKG010000200.1:0-3335 GCF_059505265.1 Myxacorys chilensis
CGGGAGCATGCTTCGGTCCGTGGTGAGCCGCGGGCACTGCCAATAGGATGCCGGTTCGGTGCAGGCTCGATGTGCCGATCTCACAAACGTGTTCGGTCCTGGCGGTCGGCGATGGTCTGGAGCAGGGTCTCACCGGGACCGAGTCCCTGGGGGGACCTCGAACGCCAGCGGTCAGTCAGGCAGCGGTGGGAATCTTCTCCCGGCTTGTCGCCCTCCAGATCGGGGAGTCTGGAGATCCCTTGCCGGTGCAGACAGCAATGCAGCGAAGATCGCGCGAGCCCTGGGATCGAGGGCTGGAGAGCATAAAGGCAGTCGTCCAGCGGCAGCAACGTGTGGCGGCGGAAGGCGACGATGATCGCCTCCTCGTCGGGCGAGAGCACCGTCGAGCGGAGCTCGCGCGGGCCGGTTGGTCGGCCAGCGATTGTGTCCCGACCCTTCCACTCCGCCACCGTCTTGGGATTGATCCCGTGGCGCTTGGCGAGGGTCCTCAGGCGCTCCCATGAAGAACCTGGCCCATAGCGCATCCATCCATGCTGGGGAGAAAACCGCACCAGCAAACCCGGCGATCAAACTTCTAGGAGGTCCGGTGAGACGCCCCACAAGGGAGGGTTTAATGAGGTATATCGATAGGCAACCCGTGATTGTATAAACGAACAATAAGGTTCCATCACAATACCGCGATATTGAAAAGGGCTAGGGACAGTGACCTCAGGGCAATGGTAACGCGGCGTTCCGATTAGCGAGTGGCAGGAGCTAGCATGGACAGGATGTTTGGCCGGGCGGCGCGCAGCGTCGCACTGGGGTGGGGGTTGGTCATTGCCGTCGTCCTGTTCTCGATCGGCTTTGTCATTGAGACCTTCGCCTCTGCCGCTCCAGCTTGGCAGGAGGCGCTCTATGCCCTGCTTGGCCTCGCTTTGGCCTACGGAGCCTTCGCACATGTGCTATGCCACTACGGCTACGTGGCACGCCTTCGCGACAAGGCTGACGATCCTGGAGCACAGGATCTTGTCCGTGGGCGGACGACGCGCTTTGGAGCGCTGATCCCCTCCTATCGTGAGGAGCCCGAGTTCGTATATCGCGCCATGCTGAGCGTGGCGTTGCAGCGTCATGACGACAAATGGCTGCGGCTGCTGGTGGATGACCCTCCTGAGCCGCGCAAACCCGAGGAGCGGCGGCTGCTCGAGGCGGCGCGAGCCCTTCCTGGCCAAGTGCAGACGTTTCTCAAGCCACTCGAACGTATCGCTGCCCACGCTTCAGCGCTTGCGGCTGAGGAGGCCAACAACGCGCCGGACGCGCTTATCCAAGCCCATCGTGACCTCGCTGCCCACTTTGCCGAGCAGGCCAGGAAGTGGCCGGCGGAGACTGCGGATGATCGGTTCTTCCGCACTCAGGTTCTCGAGCAGCTCGCGGCAGATCATGCTCATGACGCTTCAGCGGCTTCCGCTGACCCGCTGACAGCCAAGGCCGAGATTGCCCGAATGCAGCGCCGCTTCCGGTGTGACGTGGCGACATTTGAGCGCAAGCGCTTCGACAATCTCAGCCATGCCGCTAACAAGGCCATGAACCTCAACACCGCCATCGATCTGGTCGGCCGGCGAGTGCGAGAGGTCCGCCGTGGAAAGAAGCTACACCTTGTGGACAGCCGGTCCGGGACCTGCCTCATCCCGCAGACGGATTACCTCATCACACTTGATGCCGACAGCCTGCTAGCGCCTGGTTACGCCGCTCGGCTTCTGGCCGTCATCACGGCTGAGGGCTCCGAGAGCATTGCCGTGGCCCAGACTCCTTATGCGGCATTGCCTGAAACGGCCACGCTGCTTGAGCGGGTTGCCGGTGCGACAACGGATGTGCAGCGGATCATCCACCAAGGCTTTGCGCGGTTTGACGCTGCTTTCTGGGTCGGTGCCAACGCTGTGCTTCGGCTCAAGGCGTTGCGGGATATCGCAACCGAGGAGATTGAGCGCGGGCACGTGGTTCGGCGCTACGTTCAGGATCGCACGCCCATCGAGGACACGGAAAGCACGATTGACCTCGCCGTCAAGGGCTGGGGCATCCATAACCACGATGCCATCCTCGCCTGGTCGGCGACCCCGCCTGACTTCGGGGCGCTGGTGATCCAGCGCCGGCGCTGGGCCTGCGGTGGGCTGATCGTTCTGCCGAAGGCCCTTGGGGCAGTCTGGCGTTCAACCGCTCCCCTTGGCCAGCGTCTCCTTCAGCTCTTGGTCAGGGCCCATTATCTAGGCTCGCTGGCTTGGTGCCCCGTGGCTCTGCTTGTTCTGGCAGTGGGCCCGTTCGACCCGGCTCTCACGGGCATCTTCCTGCCGCTTGTCGCACTGCCCTACTTCGTGGCCTATGCCCTCGACCTCGTCTTGTCCAAGCGCTCTGTCGGAGAGCTGGTGGCCGTCTACGGCCTGAACCTCCTGCTTATCCCAGTTAACCTGGCGGGGGCCCTTGCGTCGCTTCGGCAGGCTGTCACCGGTCAGAAGGTCCCGTTCGCAAGAACACCGAAGGTCAACGACCGAACCGCCGCACCGATCGGCATCCTGGCAGCGGTGTGGGGGGGCTGGCTGTTCCTTCTGGCAAGCGCCGCCTCGGATGCTTGGCTCCTGGAAGTGGCAAATGCGGTGTTTGCAGGAGCTAACGGAATGGCTCTCCTTGCGGCTGCCCTGGCCTATATCGGCTGGCACGCCACCCGCGAAGACATTCTGGCACGGGTCGCTTCCAAGCGGCATACGGTTGCTTCGATCTCTGATGCGGAGCTCGATAACGGTGAGATGAGCAATCCCAATCAAGCACGTGACGAAATCCGCACCGCCGCCTAAGGACATCTCTCTGCACTGCGCACAATGCCGGGCAGGACGTAGCTCGTCCTGAACGTCAACGTTCGTTGTGGCTGTTATGAGGGAGTGGCGAGAAGAGAGAGCAACGGGCTGATCGCCTGTGCGTATGTCAAGAATTTGTTCTCTAACGGAGCAAGGTCTGGCGGCTCTGGTCTGAGCGGGTAGTGTCTTTCGGGTGCCGGTGTTTTCTAAGTGCTCGGGTTGGCACTTGGTGGGGTCAACTGGGTGCAGGGCGGCTTGGTCGAAAGCACAGTCCAACTACCTGGGTTGCTCCCGCTCGCGAGCTCGATGCTATCTCATACCACCGAGCTCATGATCTGACGCATGGCAGCGAGGACGCATCCGGTCCGTCAGAATTACCTTTGGCCTCCATGCGTCAGATCATGAGCTGGACGGTATCAGTCCTGTGAGTGGCAGGACTCAGGCCAGTCTGAACTCGGTACCGTGGCGGGGCATGGCGTGCATGATGACGGCGCAGCGGCGCGCGAGCGCGAC
>NZ_JCACKG010000201.1:0-3322 GCF_059505265.1 Myxacorys chilensis
GATGGCGCGGATCTCGGCGGCCGACGGGGCGGCGGAGGCGGCGGGCCTGCTGGCGGCGCTGGGACGGATGCTGCGGATGCGGCAGGGGCTTTGAGCCTTGCCAGAGGGCGGTCCTCGGCGCGAGACTTCGTCCGCAGTCCCGCCTCTTGCAAGGAGCGCCGGTCATGGCACGCTTCTCCCTCCTACCCCTCGCCGCCGCGGCCCTGCTGGCCGCCTCCCCTGCTCCGGCCCAGGACGAGCCGCGCTTCGCGCTCGTCGTGGGCAATGCCGACTACGAGCTGGGGGAGCTGAGGAACCCCGTGAACGACGCCCGCGCCATGGCGGCGGTGCTGCTCGAGACCGGCTTCGAGACGACGCTGATCGAGAACGCCACCGGGGCGGAGTTCGAGGCGGCCGTCGAGGAGTTCCTCGCGGGGCTGCCCGAGACGTCGGTGGGGCTCTTCTACTACGCGGGCCATGCGATCCAGGCGGAGGGGCGCAACTACCTCCTGCCGGTCGATGTGGAGCCCGGCCCCATCGAGACGATCGAGGCGGCAAGCGTCTCGGCCTCGGAGCTCCTCGACCGCTTCCACGATCGGGGGATCGAGTTCGGCATCTTCATCCTCGACGCCTGCCGCGACAACCCCTACGCGCCCGAGGGCGAGATCGGCCGGGGCCTCGCCTCGATGGAGAGCGCCTCGGGCGAGACGCTGATCGGCTTCGCCACGCAGGCGGGCGAGGTGGCCTTCGACGGGGGTGGCCCCAACAGCCCCTACACGGGCGCCCTGGTGAGCGAGCTCGACCGCGAGGGCAAGGACATCCTCGACGTGTTCCGCTCGGTGAGGCGGTCGGTGCGCATCTGGACGGACGGGCAGCAGCGGCCCTTCATCTCGGCCTCCATCGAGCGGGAGTTCTTCTTCCGCCCGCCCACGGGGGACGCGCCGGTGGAGCTGGACCTGGGGGAGCTGACGCTCGAGGGTATCAGGCCGGCGATCGAGAAGCTCTGGTGGGCCGAGATCGAGGAAAGCCGCGTGGCCGAGGACTTCGCGGCCTTCCTGCGGCACTTCCCCGATTCCGACATGGCCGAGACGGCGCGCTCGGCCGCGGCGACGCTGGAGGCGGAGGGGGCGCAGGTCAGGGGGCTTGAGCTCGTGCAGTTCGTGCCCGAGGCGCAGGGGGCGGTGCCCGAGAGCCTGACGGCGGTCATCACCAACTGCGACGTCGCGGCGGGCGACCCCGACGATCCGCGCCGTATCACCGACGGGGTGCGCTGGGGCCTCGTCAACACCCGCGTGGCGATCCGCGAATGCGCGGCGGCGCTGGCCGAGGACCCGACGAACCCGCGGCTCCTTCACCAGATGGGGCGCATCCTCGATATCCAGGGGCGCTTCGAGGAGGCCGAAGGGTTCTACCGGGTCGCGGGCTCGATGGACTACAGCGCGGCGCTTGTGAACCTGGGCTACCTCCACAGCGCGGCGCAGGGGCGCGAGCGCAACTATGCGGAGGCGCTCAGGCTCTATCGGCGGGCGGCGGACTTGGGGAACCCGAGGGCGCGGACCAACATCGGCACCTTTTTCCAGCGCGGCTGGGGGGTGGAGCGCGACACCGACGAGGCGGCCCTGTGGTTTCGCCTCGCCGCGCAGAACGGCTGGCCCAACGCGCTCGACGCGCTCGCCAATCTCTACCGCAGCGGCCCGGGCGAGGACGGGCGGGGGCCTGGGCAGGACATCGCCGAGGCGATCCGACTCTACCGGATCGCGGCCGAGCTCGGCCACACCAATGCGATGAACAACCTGGGCCAGCTCTACATCGCGGGGGAGCTGGTGGAGCGGGACGTGGAGCAGGGCATCGCCTGGCTGACTCGGGCGACGGAACTCGGAAACGCCTATTCGCCGTTCAACCTGGGGCGGCTCTACCGCGACGGCGAGGTGGTGGAGCGGGACGACGCCCTGGCCGTGGAGCTGTTCGAGAGGGCCATCGACAGCGGCTCGGTGCCGGCACGGATCGCCCTGGCGGGGATGTATGCGGATGGGCGCGGCGTGGCGCCCGACCGCGACGAGGCGGCCTTCCACCTGGCGGTGGCGACGCTGATGGGGGACCCAAGGAAGGCCGACGAGGTGGAGGCGGCCGAGGCGCGGCTGGCGGGACTGGGGCTGCCGGAGGACCGGGTCGCGGCGGCGCGGGCGCGGGCCGAAGACTGGGTGCGCGGGAACGGGTGAGGCTCGCCCGGGCGCCGGCTCCGGGCTAGGCTCGCGCGGGGCTTGGGACGGAGCCGGCGAAATGCTGCCCGAGAACTGCTTCTACCTCGATGCCGATTCGGCGCCCGGCCTCGTCCGGTCGGAGCTTTACGGCCACGCGGTGTTCGAGGACGCGGTGGTCTTCGGCAGCGAGGGTCTGGCCGAGTACCTGGCGGGGACCCCTGGGGCGGTGCCGCGCGAGGGGCGGTTCTCGGCGGTGATGCGGCAGGGGGAGCGGCTCCTGATCCGCGCCGATGCGACGGGGCAGGACGCGCTCTACCTGTTCGACCGGGACGGGTTCTGGGCGGTGTCCAACTCCTTCTTGCTCCTGGCCTCGCAGGTCGCGCGGCGGAGGCGGCTCGCGCTGCACCCGCCGGCAGTGATGGGGTTCCACCTGAAGGGCGGGACCCATGTCGGCGAGCAGCTCCTGTCGCACCGGACGATGATCGAGGGGATCGAGATGATCCCCGCCACCTCCGATCTTCTCGTGGATCTGGAGCGCGGCGTAGTGGAGGTCCGCGACCGGCCCTTCCTCGACGCCTTCGGTCTGCGGGGAAGCTACGAGGAGACGCTGCTCTCGATGCTGGAGCGGACGGCGGGAGCCCTGCGGGCGCTGGCGGAGGCGGCGCCGGGGGGGCTCAGGCTCATGCTCTCGGGCGGCTACGATTCGCGGGTGGTGCTGGGGCTCCTGCTCGCGGGCGGGACGCCCCCGGGGCTGGAGGTGACCTCGCACCCGCACCGGGAGGCCGACTTCCCCGTCGCGCAGGCGATCTGCGAGGCGCTGGGCCTGCCGCTCAACCGCCCCGCGCGCGCAGCGGGGGGCCTCCTGTCGGCGGGGGAGGCGCTCAGGGCCTGGGCGCTGTCCTGCGCGGGGACCTACCTGCCGATCTACCCGGTCTCGCGCCTCGCGCCCCGGCCGGAGGCGGAGATCCGGCTGACCGGGGACCAGCCGACCGGCTGGACCTTCTTCCACGGGCGGGCGCCCTTCAACGGCGGCTGGGAGAAGGTCGCGGGCGACATCGAGGCCGCGTTGCGCGGGCGGGGCTTCGCGGGGGAGGCGCGGGAGGACTTCCTGTCGGTCTTCGACCGGATCGGGATGGACCGCG
>NZ_JCACKG010000202.1:0-80953 GCF_059505265.1 Myxacorys chilensis
AGATTTTATTTGCTTTGCTTCCCCTGCCGCTTCTAACTAGCAACTTAAGTTTTTACAGATTAGAGATTTCGGCGAGCGTTCAGTTCCCACTTACATTCAAGATACAGATACCCTTAAAAAATGTACTGAGCAGGATATTCTAATTGCTAGATATGGTGCATCCATAGGACGAATATTAACTGGGCTTTCTGGTGCCTACAACGTAGCAATGGCTAAAGTAGATATTCCAGAAGAAATGCACAGGCGATTTGTGTATTACCTATTACGTTCTGAGACATTTCAAGCACCACTACGGCTAGTTTCTCGCTCTGCTCAAAGTGGATTTAATAAACAGGATCTTGCAGAGATTGAGCTTCCTATAGCTCCACTCGAAGAACAAAAACGTATTGCTGAGAATCTTGATAAATTGTTTGCGCGGGTGGATGCTTGTCGTGATCGACTCGATCGGGTGCGGCTCATTCTCGATCGCTTCCGTCAATCTATTCTTGCCACCGCTTTGTCAGGAGAACTGACCGAAGATTGGAGAGAAGAAAATTCTAACAACGTTGAGCCTGCTTCTAATCTGCTTATCAGACTTCAGGAACGGTTTAGAGAAGGTTTTATACACAGAATATCGGATTCTCAAGCGGATAGAATTTCTGAACATACATTACCTGAAGGCTGGTTGTCTACTTCAGTAGAAGCCGTAGGAGAGGTTTTTTTAGGTCGTCAGAGATCTCCTAAGAATCATAGTGGTTCAAACATGCGTCCCTATATTCGAGCAGCAAACATTACTTGGGATGGATGGGATTTTTCAGATATTAAAGAAATGAACTTTAACCCTCGTGATTTCGAGAGGTATAAATTGCAGACTGGAGATGTTTTGATTAATGAAGGCTCTGGTAGCGCTAGTGAAGTTGGAAAACCAGCTATATGGCGAGGAGAGATAGAAAATTGCTGTTTTCAGAACACTCTCATTTGCGTTCGTCCATTCGAGAAGATGTCGGAGTATCTGTATTTAGTGTTCTTATATGCAGCTTTGTCAAAAGCTTTCGTTGAAGAAACTCGTGGCATCGGTATTCACCACCTCGGCAAAGAAAGGTTTTCAGCATTCCCAATTCCACTCCCTCCAATTAGGGAACAACAAGAAATTGTCCGTCGAGTCGCAGATTTGTTTACTTACGTTGATCGCCTCAAAACCCGTTATCGAAATACCTACGATCGACTCGATCGATTGATACCTACATTGTTAGACGAGGCATTTAGAGGCGAGTTAGTACCACAAGATCCCAACGACGAACCCGCATCAATATTGCTGGAGCGCATTCGCAGGATGCGCGCGATTACCGAAGAAAACCTGACTAAACCGCTACGGCGCAAGCCTACTGACAAAACTTCTCAGCCCCAGGTTATTATGCTCAAGCGCAAGGACATTCAACCCTCTCATCTTGCTGACATTCTCAAGGAACATGGTTCAATGACAGCAGAAAACTTGTGGTCTGCCTCGCAGTTGGAGATCGACGATTTCTACGACCAGTTGAAAGACGAAGAAGCTCGTGGTCTTCTGAAAGAAACGAGGGAAGAAACTTCTAATGCCCCACGTCTGTTGGAGGCAGCATGAGACTAGATTGGCTACGCATTCCCAGCTATGGAAACTTGCAGAACTTTGAGATTGACTTTGACGAAGAACAGCCCACGGCAGTAATCATTGGGCGCAACGGTTCAGGTAAGTCTAATCTGATTGAGGCAATCGTCGAGATCTTTCGGGAGTTAGCAATTGGTCGTGCACCCTCATTTGCCTATATGCTTCGCTATGTATATCGAGAGAAAATCATCGAATTAGATGCTGATCCAGAACGGACAAGCAGACGACTCAAAATCAGCGTTGACAAAAAATCCCTCTCTCAAAAAGACTTTAAAGCCAGTATTGATGACTATTTGCCGAGTTATGTGTTTGCTTATTACTCTGGCTGGAGCAGCCGACTGGAGAAGCACTTTGACAAACCAACGCGCGACTACTACCTAAGAATTCTAGATAGCAAGGGAAGTGAGATGCCGCTACGGCGACTGTTCTTTTGCCGCAAAGAGTATAGCCAGTTGGTGTTGCTAGCTTTCTTTTTATCTGAGTCAACAAGCGCACTGAAGCTACTAGAAGATTATCTCAATATCAAATGTTTTAGCTCTGCACTCTTTGTCTTAAAAACGCCTTGGTGGCGCGGTAGTGGTGCGCCCAAAAAGATACAACGAGATGAAGGCGATCCTCGTTTCTGGTATGCCCGTGGTGCATTCAAAACCTTTTTAGATACACTTTGGAATGGCGCTTTAGCTCCCATTCGCAATACTGAATCCATTGAGCGGGATGTACGGCGGCAAGGAGAGAAAGTCGAGCGATTATATTTGTTTATCAAAAATCAAGTTGAGCTTGCGCGGCTGAAAAAAGAGCAGGAAGACCCAAAAACACTATTTGGTTATCTCGAAAGCCTGTTTCTGTGCGACCTGATGGATGAAGTACGGGTCACTGTTGAGCGTAGTGATGGCACACAAGTTAAGTTCACTCAATTAAGTGAAGGGGAACAGCAACTATTGACTGTACTCGGACTCTTGCTATTTACTCAGAACGACGAGTCGCTCTACTTACTCGACGAGCCAGATACTCACTTGAATCCAGTGTGGACTTACGACTTTCTAAAACTTCTCCAAGACAATATTCGGGCTGAGAAGGGGCAATTACTCATTGCCACTCATAATCCACTTATGATCGGGACTCTGCACAAAAACCAGGTACGTATTCTCAGGCAGCAAGAGCAAGCCACAATGGCCGAAGAACCTGAGTACGACCCAATTGGTATTGGAATAGAAGGATTGCTGAAGTCGGAACTGTACGGTCTGAGATCAACCCTAGCACCTGAAATCCTGGAAAAGCTTGATGAGCATTATCGCTTGTTGGGCACTCAGGAGAAAACCCCTGAAGAAGAACTGAAATTGATCAAACTAGCTAATGAACTCAATTCACTACATGTGTCTCGTACACACCCAAATCCCTATTTCGAGCAATTTGCGAATGCAATGGCGAGAACTATACCTGAACAGGATGTATTAACTAAAGAGGAGATAGAAGACCAAGCTAGATTAGCCGACGAGGTTTTAGCTGAAATTCTTGTGGAGGAAGATGCGTTAGAGGAGGGTAAACAAAATTGAGACACATTCCGTTAGAGCCTCCTAAACCAGAATCACAGCATTACTCGGAATATTTGAAATTTCTTACAAAGGCGAACGAACTGCTTGAGGATCTAAAAGCGGCTCCAAATGCAGAAGAACGAAAGAAGATAATTGATGGTAACAGCAAGGTCTGGGGCGATTTGAAAGAGTGGTTACTCACACTTTCAGACCAGAAGTGTTGGTTCTCAGAAGCAAAAGACTGCTTTAGCCATTGGGATGTAGAACACTTTCGCCCAAAGAAATCTTCTAAAGATTTGGATGGCACTGAACACGAAGGTTACTGGTGGCTCACGTTTGACTGGAGCAACCTTCGTATCTGCGGTAATGCAGGCAATAGAAAGAAAGGAACGTTCTTTCCATTACGCGAAGGATGTGCAAGAGCTACAGATCCCAATCGTGATTTGCGGTTTGAAGATCCTTTATTACTAGATCCCGCTCATGATCATGATCCAACTCTTTTATCTTTCAACGTAGAAGGACGAGTAATTCCTAGTCCCTATGTTCATGATGAGTGGGAGCAATTGCGGGTCACATACTCAGTTGAGAGATACAACCTCGATTTTCCTCCCCTTATGAATAAGCGTAAGGTGGTTTGGCAAGATTGTTGGCAGCATGTCCAGGCTTATTTGGAAGAGCTGAGAAAGTATGACAAAGATAGAAATAACGTTATTGCGAAAGAAGCCTTTAGAAAAGAAGCTGGGAACATTCGCAAAATGCTCAAAGCCGACCAGGAATTGTCTGCTGTAGCGCGTGCATGTTTATTGAGTACACCAGATCCGCGATTAAGAGGTTTTCTTCAGAGTGCCTAAAATAGCAGGAGAAGCTTCTTCGGTTCATTGATTCTGAATATTCAGCAGCGTTAGCTTATGCAGGGCTGAAATCTACAATGTGGAGCGCAGTCATCAGATGAAGCGACAAGAGTGGATCGAGGAGGTTCCGAATTCCAACCGCCAGGATTAAATGCCAACTTTCGGTGAGAAACCTACGATCGTTCCTCAATTCCGCAGCGCGATCGTCATATTCATTCAATCGATCTTCAATAATCTGCCGGATGCGATCGCGTCTCATAAAAAACCGGACGCAAAATGCATACCACATCTCACGCCCGCTGCCGATCCTCTAGAGAGGAGAACACTGTAGAACACTATAAATTTACTGCGAATCATTGTCAATACAACTGCAATAAATTCTCAATTGCCAATCGATCCCTAGTCAACGGTCTTAATCCTAAGAAGAGAGCTGCCATTGGCAACGCTGTGTAGAAAAGGCATAACTTCATTCAAGACCTGTCTCAGCCAGTATTAGCGTATTACCTGAAAAAGTTTAGAAGGAGTATTATATTTGGGACTTACAAGATTTTGCTGACTCCAAACTATGACTCTCCAACTACGTGTGTACGTTCCGCCTCATCCCTTAATTCAGCACTGGTTGGGAGTCGCTCGCGATGCGTCCACACCGTCGGCTCTGTTTCGGAGCGCCATGACTGAGTTGGGTCGGTGGCTCACTTATGAAGCGGTTCGGGAATGGTTGCCAACGCTAGATACAACGGTCGAAACGCCGCTTGCGCCCTGCCCTGCCACGTTTATTAATCCAGAAACGCCGATCGCTGTTGTCCCGATCTTGCGGGCAGGACTCGCCTTACTCGACGGAGCACAGTCTCTCTTACCATTGGCATCGGTCTATCACTTGGGTCTAGTTCGCAATGAAGAAACGTTAGAAGCCAGTTGCTATTTAAATAAATTGCCCGCTCAATTTGATCCTCAAACTCGGGTTTTGATTCCTGAACCGATGTTGGCAACGGGTGGATCAACCATGATGGCAATGGCAGAATTAGTAAAGCGGGGCATTGATCCAACATTTGTAAGAATTGTTTGTGTGGTGGCCGCACCGCCTGCTTTGCAAAAACTGAGCGCTGCGTATCCGGGTTTGAATATTTATTCCGCCGCGATCGATGAAGGGCTTAACGATCGTGGCTTCATCGTGCCAGGGTTGGGAGACGCGGGCGATCGCACCTTTGGCACAGCGCATTAGAGGGCGAATCCGTATCAGTTATCACTAAAATCCTTTTTGCAAGAGTAATGAATGGCCCTCAATCGATACAATAGAAGGAAAGCATCTTGAGTCAGCTATGAGTCAACAAGATAACTTTTCAAGTGGCTTCTTTCTAGGCGCGATCGCGGGCGGTGTTGTCGGCGGTGTATTGGGCGTACTGGTCAGCCAACGCCTTGGCGATAAATCAGTAGAAGAACCGTTGCTCAAGGCTGAATCCGCTCAAAGCAAAGCTCTAAAAGCCAGACGGCGTTCTCTAAGAGCTTCCTCTGAGCAGAATATTGAGCTGGCTCGCCAAAGTTTGGAAGACAAGATCGCGCAGTTGAATACGGCAATTGACGACGTGCGGCAGCAGCTAGGCAGCGTCAACGGTCGTCCGACCGAGCTAGAGGAGAATACGATTGGCACAAAGCGCAATCCAGATGGAAGCGTAGAAACCTCCTAAAGCGGTTCGCCAATTGTGAGAAGAATCGCTTAAACTGTGTTCAAAGCTAAACACCCCTAGACATTGAAAGGAAACCACAACTATGGAAGCCTTAGCGTTATTGCTAACCACGTTAAATAGCTTTATCAGCATTTATACCGTTCTGCTGATTATTAGAATTTTGCTGACTTGGTTCCCCAACGTCGATTGGTATAAGCAGCCCTTTGCGCTTCTGAGTCAATTGACCGATCCCTACCTCAATCTGTTTCGCTCGGTCATTCCGCCGCTCGGTGGAATTGATTTTTCTCCGATTTTAGGGTTCTTAGTCTTGAATCTCATTCAAAGTGTTGTGCTGCCCTCTGTAGCACGAGTGGTTGCAGGCTTAGTGATTTCATACCCCGCCGCCTAGCATCAGGAAGTTTCCATTTTCCCAGGTGTCAGCAGGGGTCGAAGTTAGAGAATAAGGAGCGGGCGCAGTTCATTTGGAGTTGCGCCCGCTCCTTGTTTTGTTGAGAGAGACCCTTTTGAGCAGAACCCGCTACGATCGCAAGGAATGTAACTCATAATCTCGAACGTGGCAAACCAGCGAATTCTGATTTGGTATCGCAATGACTTGCGGATTCAAGACCATGAGCCGATGATAAAAGCGCTCGAAACAGGAGCCGCTATTGTTCCTGTTTATTGTTTTGATGAGAGGCAGTTTGGAACAACGTCCTACGGATTTTCAAAAACGGGCGCATATCGAGCGCAGTTTTTGTTAGAGAGCGTGGCCGATTTGCGGAAGAGTTTGAGGGCTGTAAACAGCAACCTGATTCTACGCCGCGGCTTGCCTGAAAAGGTGATCCCTAAATTAGCCGAAGCGTTAGAAGTTCAGGCGGTGTATTTTTATGGGGAAGTAACGTCTGAAGAGCGAGCGGTTGAATCTGCACTGGAGCAGACCTTGAGTGCGATCGGAGTTCAAACCAAACGGTTTTGGGGACACACGCTATATCATGTGGATGACTTGCCCTTTGACATTGGCGACATTCCTGAACTTTTTACCAGCTTTCGCAAACAAGTCGAGAAAGCTTCGACTGTTTATGAAACTTTTCCAGCACCGCAAACGCTAGATGATTTGCCGGAAGTTGAAGTTGGTGAGTTACCAACCCCAGCAGATTTTGGCTTAGAACCTCCGTTAGTCGATCCACGTGCTGTTCTTCCCTTTAAGGGTGGAGAAACGGAAGGGCTGGCGCGACTACAACACTATTTTTGGACGCAAGAGCATCTCAAAACTTACAAAGAAACGCGAAATGGAATGCTTGGTGCAGACTATTCCTCGAAATTTTCACCTTGGTTAGCACTAGGCTGTTTGTCGCCGCGCTATATCTACTGGCAAGTGCAGGCATATGAATCGCAGCGCATCCGCAATGACTCGACGTATTGGCTAATTTTTGAACTGCTGTGGCGCGATTATTTTTGGTTCATCTGCGCTAAGCATGGGAACCATATTTTTCGGGCATCAGGAATGCAGGGTCGAGCGATCGCATGGAAAGAGGACGAAGCACGATTTGATCTCTGGCGCGAGGGCAAAACCGGCTTTCCGCTTGTCGATGCCAACATGCGAGAAATTGCGGCTACAGGCTACATGTCCAATCGCGGACGGCAAAATGTCGCGAGTTTTCTGACCAAAAATCTCGGTATCGACTGGCGATGGGGAGCCGAATGGTTTGAGTCGCTGCTGATTGACTATGACGTATGCAGCAATTGGGGCAACTGGAACTACACGGCTGGAGTCGGCAACGATGCCCGTGGATTCCGGTTTTTCAATATTGTTAAGCAAGCCAAGGATTACGATCCCCAAGGAGAGTATGTGAAACACTGGTTGCCTGAACTTGCCAATGTGCCTGCCGCAAAAGTGCATGAGCCGTGGAAGCTGGCTTCTGTGGAGCAAGATCGCTTTGAAGTGAGACTCGGCGTTGACTATCCCAACCCGGTTGTAGATTTGTTTAAGTCAGGCGAGGCAAACGAGAAGCTCTACAACCAGGGGCAACCATCCGGTAAGACGTCGAGAGTGAGGGGTAGACGATAGCAGTTCTCTTGAGAATTTGACTCAGCTATACCCGTCCTACTGGTGCTGCAATCAGGCATTCAGTGCTCGTTGAGTGGGTGCGTCAGCAACCCCAGTGAGGCTAAGCTTGGCAGAGCGCTGAAAGGCAATTAGCGCTGAGCGAGTTGCTGTGCCAAAAATGCCATCGCTCGCACCAGGATTAAATCCTTTGCGTTGCAGTTTTTGCTGCAACACCACCACAAGCGGACCTCGATTCCCTTGAGCTAACCAGATGTAGCCTTGAGTAAAATCCCGTAGCGAAGCGATTGGGCCATTAAATCGATTCACATCAACCCCGCCCTGCACGCCCGAAATGCGACCAGAATCAGAATATTGCCAAAAGACCCACTGCGGCCAATTCCCAGGGAGTATAGGTCGATCAACCTCGTATTGAGCAATCCATAGAGGATGGCCGCGAAACGCGTCCGAGTTATTGAGCGAGCTTTCCCAAAACCCCAACGAGGTATAGATAATCGCTTGGCGTTTTGTGGCAGTTTCAACAACTCGTAGCCATTGAGCAATGCGATCGTTGAGGTCTCTCGCTCCCACGCCATCGCTCACTTCTACGTCTAGCACGGGGGGCAAGTCTCCGAGCACCGTTTTCGCAGTTCTCAAGAACGTGTTCGCTTGAGCGACCGGATCGGTTCGGGGACGAAAGAAGTGATAGGCTCCCCGCACTAAACCTGCGGCTTTCATGCCTGCCCAATTTGCGGCAAAGGTTTCCGACACTAGGGTTTGTCCTTCTGATGCTTTGGCAATGCCAAAAGAAACGCCTGACTTGGCAACGGCTTGCCAATCGACGCGACCTTGATAATCTGAAACATCAATTCCTAACAGCATGGTAATTCAGACAATGACAGCAATAACAGTGATGAGCGTTCCGAGCCTAAAGTTTCTTTAAGGCTTCACTGATCGCATCAATCTTAGCGAAATTAAGCTCAGCGAAATTAAGAAAAGCCATTTTGCGGTTTGTCCTCAAAATCATCTTTTCTTCATAGCATTGCTAACGCTGTCGCAACTTTTGAGAATAAAAAGATGCAGACTCTGTTCCTTTTGTGCATTCTTGCGTAAATTTAATCAAGTGATGAGCGACTAATCCGACGTGAATCACTTGTTCAATTTTCGTTTGCTTTAGCGCTGGTTTTGCCATTGCCCAAAACGTTTTCCGATAGTTTCCAAACACGCCCACTTGCAGCAAGATTTTTGCCAGCATGGTTAGGCCTTTGCGAACCTTCTCAGGAGACGTGCGAGCAGGACTGTTGGGAACCTTGATGCGATTGGGATAAGTATGCTCGCACTGGTAAGCAAAGCGTTCGTAGAGAAAGTCTGGAGCGTAAGCCGTCGCGATGCAGCGTCGCCACATTTCCATCACTTGGTCATACGGCATGAGAAACTCGACGTTCGATTCGCGCCCCTGATCAGGCACAATTCGTCCTTCTTGCTGCAATCGATCCCAAAGCGGCGTTTTTGGCAGCGCGTAGAGAAGATTAATCGTGAGCATTGGAATTTGAGACAAACGAATGAAGTCGATAATGCGATCGCACGTCTCTGGCGTATCGGTATCCAATCCTAAAATAATGCCAGATACAACCTCCATGCCATAGCTATTTATGATCTTAATAGCATCTAAAATAGGCATACTGAGATTATGCAATTTAGAAATTGCTCGTAATGCTTCTGGATCAGGTGTTTCAATACCGCAAAACACGGTACAGAAATAGGCTTCTCGCATCATTTCAAGCAACTTTGGACTCTGAGCCAAATTCAATGTGGCTTCGCAAGCAAACTGCACTGGATAACCATTTGCCTTCTGCCATTCGATCAAATGGGGTAACAGTTCTGAAATCGCTTTGCGGTTGCCAATGAAGTTATCATCGACGAAATAAACGGCACCAGGATTTCCTGCTTCTAGCATGGCATCCAACTCACGCAGAAGTTGTTGAGGTGTCTTCAGCCGTGGATTGCGACCGTACAAAGTTGGAATATCACAAAATTCACACTGGTAGGGACAGCCACTCGAATACTGAACGTTGGCTAGAAAATAATGATCTAAATTGAGCTTGTGATAGGCCGGAGTTGGAAACTCAGTGAGCGGCAAGCGATCGCGGGTTTCAAATCGAACTTGCGTAACTGGACGCTCGGAGTGCTGATCGAGATACTCAATCATGCGATCGCTCGCGTCTCCCAATTCACCAACATGCAAAATATCGAAGTCAGGATAATATTCAGGACACCCGGAAACGGACGGACCGCCCACCACCGTTATTTTTCCAGCTTCATGCGCAAGATCATTAATATGATTGATCTGAGGGCGCTGAATATGCATTCCACTCACAATCACTACGTCTGCCCACGCATACTCTGCCCGCGTCGCCGCTCGAATATTCTCATCGACAAACCGCACGTCCCATTCTTCGGGCAGATAAGCGGACACCAGTAAGAGACCTTGAGGCGGCATAAATGCCTGAACGCCCCTCAACCCGTAGGCATGATGAAAGGTTCCAAACGAGCGACTGTATTTAGGGAAGACGCACAAAATTCGTCGATGGTTTTGCGGTATGTAGCGCGATCGTTGAGGCAGATCGGCCTGCTGAGGAGATGAAGTCGATTGGGGGGCGTCTAGAATATCGGTCATCGAGATTGCTCCTCACGAGTTCAGGTTGAAGAAGATAGGTGCAACAGCCGAAGAGAGCGCTGCTTTTACGCTAATTTCTCGTAAGTTTAACAATTCTCGAATGAATAAATCATCACTTCGCAACTTTAATTGCGACAGAATATTACCGATCAATCACGACTTAGATTTAGTTTTGTTCGTAGTATTTTTAAATGTTTCACTTTTTATCGATTGGTATGGGTAGTCGTTTTTCTTAAAACCATTGATCGACTCTATCTATAGAGGGATGAAGACAGCATACTTACATCGTGATTGCTGATGTTCAAGGAAGATTCAGTAATTTCGACGGCGCATTGTGATTCTATTCATCGCACCCTAATCGCTACCCCATTGCTTGTAAGGATCTTTGGTCATGTCCAACGCTTTCGACTCGGCTGCTCCTATCAACCCCTACACACTTGACCCTACAGGTTGGACGGTTTCAGAAACAGAATTTAACCCGCAACGCCTCCACGCTCAAGAAACGGTCTTTACAATTGGCAATGGATATCTCGGAACTCGGGGTGCATTTGAAGAAGGCTACCCCAACGAAAATGCCGCCACGCTGGTTCACGGGATGTTTGATGACGTTGCCATCTGCATAACAGAACTGGTCAATTGTCCCAACTGGTTGCCGCTGACCATTAAGGTCAATGGAGAAGCATTTCGGCTCGATTCAGGAACAACTTTGAGCTACGATCGCCGCCTCAATCTACGGCTCGGATTACTCATGCGCTCCCTCCGGTGGCAAAGTCCCGCCGGGCACATTCTCGATTTTCGCTTTGAGCGGTTCTGTAGCGTTGCCGATCCGCATGTCCTATCTTTGCGATGCCACGTCACATCGATTAATTTTACGGGCGATGTGGAGATTGAATCTGGCTTTGAGACAGAGCCAGAAACGCAAGGAGTGCCTCACTGGAAAACGCTGCAACAGGGCAGTATCAACAATGTTATTTGGCTGTTGTCTGAAACGATGCACTCGGGGCTTCAGCTAGGCATGACGGCGAAAATTGTAGTGTTGGCCGAAGATGGAATTTTGCCAATGCAGGGGAAGTCTAGTCAGCCAACGCTTACGACAACCGTTTCCATTACAGAAAACCAAACAATTACCATCGAAAAGACGGTTACGCTCTACACCTCGCGTGATACAGAAACTCCGCTAGAAGCGGCTCTGAACCGATTGGCGACAACCGCACGCTATCAAACAACCTTTGCCGCCCATATTGCGGTTTGGGGCATGACTTGGCAGAACTGCGATATCGAGATTGAAGGCGATCCGACGGCTCAGGTGAGTGTGCGATATAACTTGTTTCAGTTGTTGATTGCCGCTTCTGGAAGCGACGATCGCGTGAGTGTTCCGGCTAAAACGCTGTCTGGATATGCCTACCGAGGACATGCCTTCTGGGATACAGAAATCTTTGTTACTCCATTTTTTAGTCTGACCCAGCCACACATTGCTCGTAATCTCCTCAACTACCGCTATCACAATCTAGCGGGGGCGCGTCGCAAGGCGCAGGCTGCCGGATTTGAAGGCGCACTGTTTCCTTGGGAGAGCGCAGGCAGTGGAGATGAGGTCACACCCCGTTGGGTTCCTGGAAAAAACGGAGAGTTGATTCGCATTTGGTGTGGTGATATTGAGCTACACATTTCTGCCGATGTTGCTTATGCGGCGTGGCAGTATTGGAAAGTGACAGGCGATGATGAGTGGATGCGCGATCGCGGCGCAGAACTGGTACTAGACACAGCTAAATTCTGGGGAAGTTACGCAACGTGGAATGCTAGCGATCGCACCTATGAGATCAAGGATGTCATTGGTCCTGATGAGAACCATGAGCATGTGGATAACAATGCCTTTACGAACGGCATGGTGCAATGGAATTTGCGATCAGCACTTGAACTTTGGGATTGGCTGTCTCATGCGTATCCAGAAGCAGCCGTTCGATTAGAAACGTCGCTCGACCTCACATCAGAACGGTTTGAGCACTGGTCAGACGTTGCGAGATCGCTGGTTATGCGCCGCGATCGCGAGACGGGATTGATCGAGCAATTCGATGGATTCTTTGATTTAGAAGACGTCAATTTCGCCGATTACGAACCCCGGACGACTTCGATGCAAGCTCTGCTGGGCATTGAGCCAACCAATGAGCGACAGATTCTTAAACAACCCGATGTGCTGATGCTGATCTATTTGCTAAGGCAACAGTTTGATCAAAAGACACTGCAAGCAAATTGGGATTACTACACGCCCCGAACCGATCTCAAATATGGTTCGTCTTTGGGTCCAGCCGTTCAAGCGATTCTAGCGTGTGACCTCAATCAACCTGAAGACGCTTACAGTCACTTCCTGCGGGCTGCTCTTGTTGATCTGGAAGATGTGCGACTCAATGCGGCAGAAGGAATTCATGCGGCGTCGGCGGGTGGAGTTTGGCAGACCGTAATTTTCGGCTTTGGTGGCATTCGGTTGACGGAGTTTGGTCCAATCGCCTGTCCCAATCTGCCGTCTAACTGGACTCGTCTAAAGTTCCGCCTCAAGTGGCGCGATCAGTGGCATGAATTTGACCTGACGCCCCATCACGCTGAGGTTACTTTCGATGCGATCGCAGCAGAACGTCATACAGAAATCGCGAAGGATACAGTAACGGTTCATCGTGTTTGAGTGAGCCAGGACTGATTAAACTTCTTGCAAATGTCTGCCCTCATCCCTAACCCCTTCTCCACGTTTGGGGAAGGGGTTAGGGATGAGGGCCGATTTTTATTCTCGACAGGATCCTCGTGACCCATCCACGCTCTAAACAAATCGAGTCAGTTGAACGCGGTATCGGTCTTTCTTCGTCACCATCACATCTCCAACTTCGACCCGGCCTTTGCCCCGAATCGCGATCAGATCTCCGGCTTTAACGATGTGACTAGAAGAGGTGGTATCTCTCCAGTTCACACGCACATCGCCGCTGTTAATGAGATCCGCCATTTTGCTACGCGACATGCCAAAGCCAGCAGACGCGATCGCATCGAGTCGCATCGACGCTTCCACAGTCGTTAGTTCTTTCTTCTTCGGCTCCCGAATCTTCAGTTCGCTAAGCGGAATCGCTTGTGTTTTCACCGGAACCGATCGCACTTGCTGCAAACTAGATTGCAAGAAATCCACCAGTTCTGGAACCACGATCGCTTGTGCCCCGCGTTCTCCTAGCACCACAATGTCGCCCACTTTCTCCCGCACTAGTCCTGTTCCTAGCAGTGCGCCTAAGAAGTCTCGATGTGACGCGGGATCGAAGAGGAAATTTCCGGCAATTTCAAGGGCAGTCAGTTCGACTTGCTCTGTCTCTAGAGGAAGGTCAGGACGTGCGATCGCAAGACGCTTTCGTTCTGCTTGAGGATAGCCGCCCCATTCAATCAACTGCACCTCAGTCAGTCGCCCAAAGGCCCGCTGCACCTCGGCGAATTCAGGAGGCGATAGAAAATCGCTTTGAACAACCTCCCACGTTTTAATCGCTTGTTCTGCCTGGTCGATCACTCGCGCCACAGTGTCTCGATTTTCTACACCTTTAAGCAGGTCTTCTCGCGGTAGCATGTAAATGTCTCAATCGTGCTAGGACACTTCATTGTATCGAAGATAGTCCTGGCTCAGAGCAACCCTGCCATTTGCAATTGCGATGACTCAAGCCAAACAGCGTTTTCTAAGCTTTGATGACTATCTGACTTACGACGATGGCACAGATACACTATACGAACTGTTTAACGGAGAATTGATCGAAGTGCCCCCAGAGTCAGGACAAAATACGGAAATTGCTGTCTTTCTACTGCTACAGTTCGCTGCGATCATCGGACATCTTAGAGTTAGACCGCATGGGCTAGAGCTTGAAGTTCGAGGCGAACCCCGCAACCGATATCCTGATTTGACGATTCTTCGAGAAGAACATGTGTCCCAATTGCAGCGCCGCAATACGATTCGGCTTTCGATGGCTCCTCCAGCGTTGGTTGTTGAAGTAGTGAGTCCGGGCGAGTTGCAGCGTGACCGTGATTACGTCGCTAAACGATCGCAGTATGCCGCGATCGCAGTTCCTGAGTACTGGATTGTTGATCCTGAAATCGAGGTAATATCGGTCTGTGAACTAGGCAACAGTGAGTATCAGGTGACGCAGTTTCGAGGCAACGATCGTATCGTCTCTCCCAACTTTGACGATCTGCACCTGACCGCAGAGCAAGTGTTAAAAGCAGGAGGATGAGAAGAGTATGAATTTTCAGTCGGTTATTGCTACGCTGCATCAATTTTGGAGCGATCGCGGGTGTCTCATTGTTCAACCCTACGACACGGAAAAAGGGGCAGGAACCAAGAGTCCGCACACGTTTTTAAGGGCCATTGGACCTGAACCTTGGTCGGTTGCCTACGTAGAACCTTGCCGTCGCCCTGGTGATGGACGCTATGGAGAAAACCCGAATCGAGTGCAGCATTACTATCAGTATCAAGTGCTGATCAAGCCTTCACCTGATGATATTCAAGAGGTCTATTTAGAGTCGTTGAAAACATTAGGAATTCATCCTGAAGATCACGATATTCGATTTGTGGAAGATAACTGGGAAGATGCAGCAGTTGGTGCGTGGGGCGTCGGTTGGGAAGTATGGCTCGATGGAATGGAGGTTACTCAGTTTACCTACTTCCAGCAGTGCGGTGGCCTAGATTGTCGCCCCGTCTCGATCGAGATTACCTACGGGCTAGAGCGCCTAACGATGTATCTTCAGGGTGTTAACTCCATTTTTGATATTAAATGGAACGATAAACTAACCTACGGAGACGTATTCCTTCAAGGTGAAATTGAAAGTTCTACCTACAACTTTGAAGCCTCGAATCCAGAATTGTTGTTTACCTTGTTCAAATTGTATGAACAAGAAGCTCAACAATTGATGCAGAAAGAATTAGTTCTACCTGCTTATGACCAGGTATTGAAATGCTCTCACACGTTTAACTTATTAGATGCACGAGGCGTTATTTCTGTAACAGAACGCGCCCGTTACATTGGTAGAGTTCGCAATTTGGCAAGGCAAGTTGCACAACTTTATTTGAAGCAGCGTGAAGCAGCAGGATTTCCGCTATTGAAAGGTGAAAAGGTTGAAGTTGCTTGATCGCATCGCAAATTCACGGTGGTTTATACCTATTAGTAGTGTTAGCCTAACCTTGTACTTTGGGCTGCAAAGAAAGCATCAAATGGGCAAGAAGTACGAAGTGAGCATAATCCAGTTTCAAAGTTTTAATGGTCAGGAAGAACTCAATTTCTAAGAATTAAATTAGCTTTACTTCACATGTTCATCAAAGTTAAGTAATTAACCTTTTTCTTAACTAGGAAGACAGTATGTGTAGCAGAATTCCTAAGATTTTGTTGAGGCTCTCGATGTAGTACTCGGTGAAATCGATTTCTATGACTTGACCTTGTAACTTAAAAAATCTCCAGATTGTTCCAATGGTGACAACACCATAAATAATTGGAATATCGTTTCCTTCGCGCTGATTGAACAGTTGAGCCGCGATCATTTCAGCCATGCATTGTGCGAAACCACTTTTTAAGTTTTCATTCTTTGCTTCAACGATCGCTACAACAGGCGATTGAATTAGAAATTGCTCTGGGTTTTTGCTAAAAATAAAATCGCAAATTCCGCTTAACCCTTTTGTAGGATCAACTGTGAAATCAACACCCGAAAACAGGCTCACTTTACGGTCAAGTTTACGTCTTACTTCTATAAGAATTGGAGATATAATCATTTCTGATCGAGCTTTCTCTGAGCCAATTGCTATAGCTAAAGGAAGATTCTCTTTTAACGTATAGTTCAGATGTTCACTGCTTTCGGCTTCTCCAACTGTAGAAAATAGATTAACCGAATCTCGAAGCGTCAAGCTGAAATCTTTAATTAACTCGCTTAGTTTGAAATCGCTGTAAGCCATGTCTCTTTGCCGGGTAGAGCAACTCGGAATTTGATACTTATTTAGATTTAGTATATTGAGCTTGTTCTTGAGAACGCAACTTAGCAAGCTTAACTTCGCGTAGAATATTTCTCAACAATTCTTAAACTCAGTCTTCAAATCGAGGAGAACACGATGTCGTCTAGTTCGAGTCAAACTCTAGAGCCAATCGCGGCGTGGTTTCGTAGCTTCAACATTCCAGAGCCGATTGTGCATTGGGGACACCCTGCCATGATGGCGATCGTAGTTCTCGTCATGGGAAGCTTTGTAGCGTGGACAGGGTGGCGCGGTCGATTATCGAGCGACAAAGAAGTTGCTGCTAAAAGTCGGCTTGAGCATCGTAAGATTGCGCCCGCAATGACACTGTTTCTAGCTTTGGGCTATACCGGAGGCGTATTGTCATTGGTGATGCAACAAAAGCCAATTTTAGAGAGTCCGCATTTTTGGACGGCAAACATTGCGATAGGCTTCTTGTTTCTAAATGGCATTATTGCCTTCACTAATTTCGCTGGAAACAAACCCAGTTTGCGAATGTTTCATGCTTATTTAGGTAGTGCTGCAATGGGTGTTCTACTGCTTCATGCTTTTTTCGGAATCAGACTTGGATTATCTATCTAAACGTTTTCTTTATGAGGGATGAAGGATGAGGGATGAAAGCTAATCCTCATTCTTCTTTCCTCGTAAAGTGCTAAGCGTCCTGAATCCCCTAGTTCAAAATCGACAGACCATTAGAAAGACGGGGTACTCTAAGTCAGTTTTGGCGATTTAGAGAAGAAATTCATGGCTGTGACAAGTGTAGTAATCTGGTGCTTGGCTTACATTTTAGGGCTGATGGCAACTGCCTTTCCCTGGGGTGGAGCCGCTGTTTTAGGGTGTGCAACGATCGCTGCATTTGTCGTGCCTCGAATTAAACCAGGATACTTTCCAGCAAAAATTTGGCTCATTGCAGGCGTGATTGGAGTGCTGGCGAGTTTCTATTTACCGTTGCGATCGCCTCAACCTAGCGCTCATGATGTCAGTCGTTTCGCCACTGACGCGAGACAAGAAATGACGGTTTACGGTCAGGTCGAAGAATTGCCGAGACTGACGCGGAGTGGAAAATCGCAAGTATGGTTAGCGGTCAGTGGAGTAGCGTCAATCGATGAAACAGTGGACGGCAAACTCTATGTGACGATGCCGCCAGTCATGGCGAAAGATCTGTATCCAGGAGCCGCGATCGCACTCACCGGATCGCTCTACAAACCTAAACCTGCTCTGAATCCTGGCGGATTTGATTTTCAGAAATACCTGGCTCAGGAAGAAAGTTTTGCAGGATTTAAGGCAACAACCGTAGAGCGTCTAGAACCAACGCAGAAACCGAGTTGGGGACTATGGATGGTTCAGCAGAGAATTATCAAATCTCAAGCAGATCGATTGGGAAGCCCCGAAGGCGCATTGCTCAGCGCGATGGTGTTAGGGGGTCGCGTGGTTAATGTTCCGTTTGAGGTGAAAGATGCGTTTACCAAGATTGGATTGAGTCATGCTTTAGCGGCATCCGGGTTTCAAGTATCACTCATTTTAGGAGTTGTGTTAGCCCTGACTCGGCGGTTTCCCAAACTGGTGCAAGTCTGTTTCGGTGCAACAGGACTGATCATCTTTCTCGGCCTTGCAGGAGTTCAACCAGCTGTGCTTCGAGCCGTCTTTATGGGATTTGCGATTTTAATCGGAGTTGCAGCCGATAAACAAGTTAAGCCGATTGGTTCATTGCTCTTGAGCGTGACAATCCTACTATTTATCTATCCGACTTGGATCTGGAATTTAGGATTTCAGCTTAGCGTTCTCGCAACTTTAGGTTTACTCGTTACTGTTCCAATATTAACAAAATGGTTAGATTGGCTACCCAGCGCGATCGCACCTCCCTTCGCTGTCCCGATTGCGGCATATATTTGGACATTACCTCTACAGCTTTATGCTTTTGGCATAGTTTCGCCGTACAGCATTTTAGTGAATGTGATTGTCACGCCGCTTATTTCTATTCTTAGTATTGGTGGTTTTATCAGCGCGATATTAGCGTTAGCATCAGAATCGATTGGCAGTTATGCGGCATGGCTATTCTACTATCCAACACATTGGTTGATTGCGATCGTCATCTTCTTCTGCAAATTACCCGGAAACTCGGTTGCCCTTGGAACCATCTCTAGTGTGCTGACCTTAGCCTTATATGGATTGATTTGCTTACCTTGGTTGCAGCCGCGATGTCAGCGTTGGTGGGGGCTGATTCTGTTGGTAGGCATTAGTTTAGTGTTTATCCCGGCGAGCTATGCGAGAGCGAATTTATTGCAGGTGAGCGCGATCGCAACGAATCGCGATCCGATCCTGATTATTCAAGACGGAGGACGAGTCGGATTAGTTAACACAGGGGATGCAGCGACTGCAAGTTCGACGGTGCTGCCGTTTTTGCAGAAGCAAGGTGTGAATCAGATCGATTGGGCGATCGCGGCGAATCCCTCTAATCCCAATGGCTGGGCTACGCTTCTGGACACATTACCAATTAAAGCGCTCTATGATTTGTCCGATGCAAATCAGCCTGCCTTGAATCCGCAAGCGATGCGATCGCTGGAGAAGCAGCACAGCCAGTATGTTCAGCTCACCGAAAACATTGCTTTGGGTTCGGTCGCCGTTCGTCCACTGAGCCTTAATCCAACAATTGTTCAGTTTCAAATTGGGCCGCAGCGTTGGCTGTGGCTCAAAGATGTTCCGACCGATCAGACAGAATCTGAAGTCGATCTGCAAGGCAATCAAATCTTGTGGTGGTCTGGAAAAGCCTTACCGCCAACGCTGCTGAAGACACTCTCACCAAAAAGCGCGATCGCTTACGCTCAGGTGAGTTCTCGAACCTACAATCAGTTGCAGCGCATTGGAACCTCGGTCTACCGGACGGCTCAAACGGGCGCGATTCAATGGACGCCAAAGCTAGGGTTTAAGGCAACTTTAGAATCGGGCGAAGCAGACGCCGCACTCTTGTAGTATCATGGGTAGCTGTGGGTACGAGTTACGCTTACTCATAGCTCTGGAGAGGTGTCCGAGCGGTTCATGGTGACGCACTCGAAATGCGTTTTGGGGAAACCCAACGGGGGTTCGAATCCCCCCCTCTCCGTTTCAACTCAGCCAATCTTGGCAGGCAAGCACTATTGGAGTGAGTGCATAAAGCCGATCGCATTAAAATCGATCGCACGACCGCATAGAGATGAGTCATCGCACACAGTTCTCTGTCGGTTCTAACCTGCTCAACCGAGATTCTTACTAAGAGATTACTGCTAGATTCGCACAGGCTGTAGTGCTTCTATAGACTGTAGTGCCTCTGTCGCTCCTGCTTTTCTTGGAATCCACGCTTATCACTGTTTTGAGTATAAATTCTTATTGACAGTAGACTGCGAGTTTTGCTACTGAAAAATTTGTGATAGAGTGCAGAGGTATTGCAATTCCTAAAAAATTAGGCCTTTGCAGTAAATAGCTTCTTTCCCACCTATATAGGACTATCGAGCTAAAGCGGTCAGGGTCTGTGCGTCTGCTAAAGCACATTCATAGACAGCTATTGGTTCGCTGCTACATAACAACAGGCAGCGTTAACTCAGTCCAGTCAGGCTAATTCCTTAATGAGGTTAAGCAGTCATTGAAAATTCTAGCGTTAGAAATTAAGGTCGGCGATCGCATCCTTGCTTACTGCAACAACAAGATGCAAGTCTGCAAGGTGAAGCATATTTTAGAGCCTGGTCGGAACAATGTCACTCTGTCAGTTTCGACAACTGAGCATTCCCGAAACTCGCTTTCGCGTGTAATCCGTTTTAGTGGAGATGCGCTAGTCGAACTTCAAGCTAAGAGTTAGCAAAGCCGTTTCTGCGGAAGTAACCAGTTCAGCGATGCAACTTGTCTGTCGGTAGCAGACACTATCTCTATCGCAAATCGCTGCCAGTGCATCGCGGCTGGTGAAACTACTAGTCAGGTAACAGTCTGTTGACCAGAGATAGGCAACAAAAATCCAAAAAGCTGAAACCCGATGATCGAAAGATAAAGTAAAGACACCGCAAGATACGACGGGCCAATAGGCAACTAAGCTCAATCTTGTATAGTTTTAGTCCTTTAGTCCATCTGCAACACTCCGCTTTGCAAAAGTGCTGTTAGAATGAACTAGCGAATAGAGTATCGGTTGCAGCATTTGTTTTTGGGATTAACGGATCTTTTGCGTTTTTCATCGGCAGACTTCTCTCCGAAATTTTACTCCACACCCCTTTTAATTTTGGAGACAGTCTTATGTCGATTTATGTAGGTAATCTATCTTATGAGGTTACAGAAGCAGGTCTAACGTCCATATTTGCAGAGTATGGATCGGTCAAGCGAGTTCAGCTTCCCACCGATCGTGAAACAGGTCGTATGCGCGGCTTTGGCTTTGTAGAAATGGCGGCAGATGCTGAAGAGACAGCAGCGATCGAAGCACTGGATGGAGCAGAGTGGATGGGTCGCGATTTGAAGGTTAACAAAGCGAAGCCTCGTGAAGATCGCGGTGGTTCCTTTGGTGGCGGACGCAGATAATTGTTTCTTTGTAACAATTAGAAAGTTGAGACGATCAGATCTTGAACCCCGAATTGAAACAAGATAACTTACTGTTGTTCGTCATCTTGTTTCAACTTCTGGATCTGATTTCAAAAGGCTCAGGCAGGGATGCTTGAGCCTTTGTTTTTAATTAATCGAGTGAGATCGCCGCAATTGGGTTTTCTACGAAGGAAAGCAGGGCTAACCGAAGCTCGTCATCAACAAAGTAGCTTGTACACCAGAGAAAATAACTATGCACACTCTAGATAGACAAATGGGAACGCTTCATATTCACAAGAATGATTACTATTTAGAAGTAGAAGAATTGAAATTCCGAATCTTTGAATTTGATTGTCACAAAGTAAAAGAAGGCGACAAGAACGGCTCAGCGCAACTGTTCAGTTATCAGAACAGCGTTGATGGTTTCGCTGGCTATGTGTACATGGGAAGCCTTCAGATTGAACCTGCAACTAAAGCTTAGTTGAGTAAAGATTCAACTGAAGGAAAATAGCTCGTTCAATCCCTTTAAAGATTCTTGGCTGCGAACGTGTTGCACTGCTCCGGATCTCCCGTCTCAATGCCCTGCTTAAACCAGCGTGTGCGTTGAGCAGAACTACCGTGAGTAAAGGATTCTGGAACAACGCGTCCCCTGGCTTGCTCTTGCAGCCGATCGTCGCCAATCCCGCTTGCGGCGTTCAATGCTTCTTCAATGTCGCCTTGCTCTAGAATCTGCCGCGATCGCTGAGCGCGATTTCCCCAAACGCCTGCATAACAGTCTGCCTGCAATTCCAACATCACCGAAAGCTGATTGGCTTCTGCTTTGCTGACCTGTTTTTGCAGCCGTTGCACTTTGTCTGATGTGCCCAATAAATTTTGGACATGATGCCCGACTTCATGCGCCAGTACATAAGCTTGGGCAAAGTCTCCGGGTGCTTGATATTTGGTTCTGAGATCGCGGTAAAAACTTAGATCGATATACACTTTCTGATCGGCGGGACAGTAGAACGGACCCATAGCAGAGCGGGCAGATCCGCAGGCAGATTCAACCGCATTTGAAAATAAGACTAATTTCGGCTTTCGGTAGGTGCTGCCGTTCTGCCGGAAAACTTCGCTCCAGGTGTCTTCGGTATCTGCTAAGACGACAGAAACAAACTCTGACATTTGGTCATTAGCGGGAGGCTGTCCGGTCTGCGGATTCTGAGTTTGAGGCGCAGGGGCTTGATCGTTAGGGGATTGATTGAGAATTACGCTGGGGTCGCCGCCCAAGAGGGTGACTACGATCGCTAAAACAATGGTTCCAATACCGCCTCCAACTACTGGAGCAGAAATTCCTCTGCCCCGTCTGTCCTCGACATTCGTACTCCGACGACCATCCTTCCAGTCCATTTTGCAATCTCCAGATTTCTGATAGCTGTCCAAATCTGGACAATTACAACTATGCGCGGTCATTCGCAGAGTAGTTATTTAGACCGTGTCAGGGCATCTATCCAAGGATGAGTGGGTGAGGCGGTTTTTCTCAACTAAATAGAAGTTATGTCAACTCACCACAATCCAGGTGTAGGTGAGCATTCCAATTAAACCCAGTCCGATGACGACTTCTCGCTGTTGGTACCAAAGGGAACCCAACCCGTTGAAGACAAACGCTAGGGCTTCTCGACGCTCTTGTTTGAGGTCTGCCATTAGGACTTTGACTGTGGCATCTACTTCTTCTAGCGAAACGTCGCCTCGCTTGTAAGCGGCTTCTAGCTCGTTGAGCTTGCGCCAGTATTCGTTGGTTGCTTGTAATAGGTTGGGAAACATGGCAGAAAAGTTGTCTTTATATAGTTTTGTTACGACTTTAATGCAGGAATGAAGGGGACGTTCTCTGTAAAGGGTTAGAACTTGCGCTGTCGATGGTTAGAGTGAGGCGTTTTTATCTAGGCGTTTGGGCATTGGGGGGAGTGCGATCGCTCCCAAACTCTGATTGTTTGCATTCAGTAGCGCGATCGCGCCCCTTTGAACTCGAAGTGTCAGGCTTTTTGCTCGGAGTGTCGGGCTTGGAGCCTGGAACATGAGGCTTTTTGCTCGAAACGTCAGGCTTTGAACTCGAAACGTCAGGCTTTGAACTCGGAGCGTCAGGCTTTTTGCTCGAAGTGCCGAGCTTGGAACTCGGAGTGTCGAGATCTGAACCCGGAGTGCCGGGCTTGGAACTGCAATGATGAGGAAATTTTCCTGAAGGGTCGGGGGAGAGGCACGATCGTCGTGTATCACTGAGGGAACGCCCAACAAAATCGCTGCTTAAATCATGCTGCCAACTGATCCAATTTCGCTGGAAGTCATTAAAAAGCTGTCTGGTTTGATAATCGAGACTGTATGGAAGAAATCGGGCGAGAAAATTACAGAACAGCTTCAGCAGCAAGTTGGAACAGCAGTAGAAGAATATGTACGAACCTATCAGAAACGACACTGCACTCTGAAATATGAGTGCTTGCGAATGGATAATCCTACTCAGTTGGAAGATATTTACACAGATGTGCAGGTTTTAGACACGCGAGAAAGCCGCCGCTTTGAATCTCCTGACACTCTGAAAGAGCTTTACCTCGAAATTGGACGAGGTTTCGCCTTTGAGCGGACAACGCGCGAGAACGGAATTGCGGTCGCGAATCTAAGCCCTCGGTTAATGGTGTTGGGAAGTCCGGGAATCGGCAAATCTACGTTTCTGAGGAAAGTCGGATTAGAAGCGCTGAAGTGGGAAACGGCGAGATTTCGACACGAACTGATTCCAGTGTTTGTGGAACTCAAACGATTTGATTCGAGCCAAACTCAAATCGAGCAATTCATTGCTCAAGAGTTTGAAAATTGTGGATTTCCCAATGCAGAAGTGTTTACCCAGAGGCTATTAAAAGCAGGAAAGCTTCTCATTTTGCTAGATGGCTTAGATGAAGTGCCGATCGAGCATGTCGATCGCGCCATTACGCAGATTGGAAACTTGGTTGATCGCTACGATAAGAATCACTTCATTGCCTCCTGTCGAATTGCGGCTTACAAAGGAGGATTTCCGCGCTTTAAAGATGTGACAATGGCATCTTTTAATGATTCGCAGATGGAAACATTTGTGCGCCAGTGGTTTCGGAAAGAACCGAAGGATGCTGATGAGTGTTGGAAGTTGCTACAAAGCCCAGACTACAGAGCGGCGAAAGAACTGGGGCAAACGCCATTACTTCTGACGCTGCTTTGCGCTGTATATGACGAGTCGCAAAACTTACCAAAGCAGCGAGCAGCATTGTATGGTGAGGCGTTGGAGGTATGGCTGAAGAAATGGGCTTCAGAGAAACGCATTGCTCATGACCCGATCTACCGGGAATTGAGTCTAGAGCTAGAAAAAATATTGCTTTCCGAGATTGCTTACAGAAGCTTTGCTGAAGATCAGTTGTTTTTCTCAAAACGAGAGCTAACTGACCAAATCCGAGAATTTTTAATGAGTAATCTGAATGCACCAAAGCACCTAGATGCAGAAGCGGTGCTGAATGCCATTCAAGTGCAGCAAGGAATTTTGGTAGAACGAGCGAGAGATGCCTATTCGTTCTCGCATTTGACCTTTCAGGAGTACCTCACCGCGCAATACATCGTAGATGAACGGCAAGTTGGAACACTTGTTGCACAACATGTCTCTGATCAGCGTTGGCGTGAGGTATTTTTTCTCGTAGCTGGCTTAATGCGAAGTGCAGATGAACCTTTAAAGCTTATGGAGCAGGAAGCCCAAAACTTGATCCATTCAGAGAAACTCAAAGCATTGGTTGAGTGGAGTGATGAAATAACCACTGGATCAGCAGGCGATTTGAAACCAGCAGCTAAGAGAGTTGTTGCTCTCTTCTACGCCCGCGCCCTCGACTTCGACCTCGCCTGCGCCCTCAACCTCGCCCGCGCCCGCGCCCTCAACCTCGATCTCGCCCGCGCCCTCGACCGCGCCCTCGACTTCGCCCTCGACCGCGCCCTCGACGGCACCCTCGCCCGCGCCCGCGCCCTCGCCCTCGCCCTCGACTTCGACTTCGCCCGCGACTTCGCCCGCGACCGCGCCAAAGTAGAAATCTTCAATTCTTCGGTTGATTTCTCAACTTTGATTAATCAATTTGGAGCCATGAGAGCTTCTGTTCCAAGTGATAATGCACCTATTGAGGTGCGTCGAGCATTTGCCGATCGTCTTCGTCAAACTTGGCACGATGCTTTCCATCTCGATCGGGAATGGCTCAATTTATCTAAAGAAGAGGTGGATTCGCTCGAAAACTATCTCTACGCCAATGAGTTGATGATCCGTTGTAAAGAAGCTGCCTTGCGCGTGTCGCCGCAGGTCTGGGAAGGCATCGAATCTCGAATACTCACGGTCAGAGAGTGAAATGGAAAAAGAAATACAATTTAGTGAACACGCACTCTCAAAAATTCAAGTTTTAGAAGAACTTGGAATTTCACTGAAACCGAATTTATTGTAGACGTGCTGAGATGACCCGATTTTGTCGAGATTGAGGAAGACGGAAAGCAAATTGCTCAAAAACAACTCGATGAGCGGCAAGTTTTGCGAGTGGTGTATCGATTTGCTGCCTTCATTTTAGTTATTACGCTCTATCCAGGCAGGAGATCAAGATATGCAAAAGATTCGCTATAGCCCAGATGTCGATGCATTATTAATTCAAGTTTCAGATGAACCAATTTTTCATGCCGAAGATGACGGACAACTGATTCTGCATTACTCCGAACACGACAAACTGGTTCTAATTGAGATCTTGGACGTTCAAAAATTTATAGAAGGCAACGAGTCTCGAATGCTTACCGTCAGCGATGAGTAGAGAGCCGCGATCGTTTTCATTTAATCTATTACTTGTCAGAATTAAAAAGTAGGTTTATTTCAGGAGCATGAGGTAACTCCAATGACAGATCGAGAACAACTTCTGCAAGAAATTGAACAAGCGCCAGATGAACTCATTGCCGAAACACTGAACTTTCTACGATCAACCAAAGCCAAGCAACCTGTATCGAAGTTTGATAAGGCTGCGATCGATACTGCGGAACTTCAAAAACAAATCCCAAAAACCCCTAAAGAGCGTGCTCAACGCTTTCGAGAATGGGTCGCAAGTCTACCAAAAACCGCTTCTCCACTACCCGAAGAAGCGTTACATCGAGACACGATGTACGATTAATGACACAGTATCTTCTTGATACCAACATTCTCATTCGCTTGAGTGATTCTGCCTCACCCGATCAACTTATGATCTTCAATGCGATCGCTCAACTTATTACTCAAGGTAATCAGTGCGTCGTTACTTCGCAAGTCCTGATCGAATTTTGGGTCGTTGCTACTCGACCCAGCAATGTCAACAGATTAGGCTGAACGATCGAACAAACCAGTAGCGCAATCTCGCAACTGCTGACTGAATTTCCATCCCTACCAGAAACCGAGGAAATCTTCACAACTTGGTTAGAACTTGTGACAATTTATCGCGTGATGGGAAAGCGAACTCACGATTTACGCTTAATCGCAGTCATGTTGACTCACCAAATCACCTATTTGCTCACGCTCAATCCACGCGATTTTCCCAGCGATTCAGGAATCACGATCGTACAGCCGCAAAACCTCTCGAATGAGTGAAATAAAGACAGTCTCACAGCAGCGCCTTTGGCATAGTAAAGCTGCCCGCTCGAAAACTATTTCTACGTCAATGAGTTGATGAGCCGTTGTAAAGAAGCTGCCTTGCGCGTGTCGCCGCAGGTGTGGGAAGGCATCGAGTCTCGAATGCTTACGGTCAGCGATGAGTAGAGAGACGCGATCGCAGTTAAGATCGAGAAAGCCGTGACACGATCGCAGACCTTACCCATCCGTTTAGTAATCATGAGACGCGATCGCAATGAGCCGCGATCGCAGTTAAAAGCGAGAAAACCGTGACACGATCGCAGACCTTACCCACCCCTTTAGTAATCGTGATCGCGATCACAATGGAACGCGATCACGCTGCTCAAAATCTTGTCAACACCAATTGCAAAGCATTATCAAAGGTGTTCTTCACTCCTTGCCTGTTTGCGTTCCTGAAGCTTGAGCAAAATCTCTGCATGAATTTCTTTCGTAATCGGGTAGAAATATGCCAAGACCAAACCAATCAGCAGCACCACCAACGGAGCCGGACCCACCAACACCCGAATTGCCCAAAGTGCCGACTCAGGCTGAACTGGCGAAGGTTGACCCGCACCACTTTCGACAAACCCAGACTGTTGCAGCACCCAACCGACAAGAAACAAACCAAGCGCCAGAGCCACCTTCTGCAACAGCACCATAAACCCGTAAAACACCCCCTCACGGCGTTGTCCAGTTTGCAATTCGTCTAGCTCAATCACATCGGGGATCATCGACCACGGAATTAAATAGGCTGTAGAGACACCAAAACCTGCTAACACCGCCAAGGTATACATCCAGCCAATCTGTCCAGGCCGCAACGTAAATAGCCCAATCTCGGCAATGATCCAGACCGCCATTCCCATAAAGTAGACAGCTTTTTTACCAACTCGTTTGCTGACCCCGCTCCAGACAAACAGCATAATCAATGCCGTCACCTGGACAGCAATCACCACTTTGGTAAAGTCAGAATCATCCAAGCCCATCCAGTTCTTAACAAAATACGGAATCACCGAAACCGTATTCTGAACAGCCAGCCAAGAACAGAGATAAATTCCAATAACATATAGAAATGGCTTGTTAGAAAACGCAATTTTGAGTTGCTCCAAATAAGGCAGCGTCTCTTCAGCAGTCACCACTTGGCGTTGCCGCTCTGTCTCTTGAACCCGTTTGCGCGTGCCCCACACACACCAATACAACGGCAGCACAGAGATAACTGCACAGACCGCACCGAGTACCCAATACTGTTTAATCGGATCACCCTTGAATGCACCCAAAATCACTAGCGCCAAGACAAGAGAGAGAATACTACCGCCAATAGAAAAAGCAAATCGATAGCTATTGAGACTCGTGCGCTCGTCGTAATCTTGAGTGAGTTCAGGAGTTAGAGCCGTATATGGCAAATTGACCGCCGTATAGAAGCTATTGAAAATAATCGAGATTGCCACGTAGTACCAGAACAATCCCCACTGATCGAGATCTGGAACAATCCACTGCAAGAAAAAGAAAATACCGAATGGAATTGCCCCAAACAGCATCCACGGATGGCGACGCCCCCATCTGCTGCGGGTGCGATCGCTCATCATCCCTACGATCGGATCGTTGATCGCATCCCAGATCTTGCTGACCAGTAGAATACTCCCTGCAATGCCAGGTTTGAGGTTAGCAACATTCGTGAAGAAGATCAGTAGAAAGACCCCTAAAATATTTGCTGTAATGGCAGGACCCAAATCCCCTGCGCCATACGCCAATTTTGTACTAAAGCTTAATTTTTCGCTCTTTGCACCAGGTTGATCGGCAGAATTATTCATACAGAAGTCGTAGAAACCGGGTTATCAGTTGTATTATCTTCCTCAGTTTTGTTTCTGATCACGCAGTTCGTTCTAAATCTTATTTATCTTTAGCTGTCACAATGCCCGAACTTTTCGTTAGTTGGTCTGATTACCACGAAACCATTGAGAAACTTGCGGCTCAAATCTACCGTTCTGGCTGGGAGTTTGATCAAATTGTCTGTTTGGCTAAGGGAGGGCTACGAGTTGGAGACGTGTTGGCACGAATTTACGATGTGCCGTTGGCGATTTTATCGACCTCATCGTATCGCGGTGGCAACCGTGGTCGGAGTGCGCTGGTGTTTTCGCGCGAACTGTCAATGACAACCCTAAATTTAGGAGCGCGGGTCTTGCTCGTTGATGATCTTGTCGATTCGGGCGTAACGTTGCAGAAGACGATTCCTTGGCTCAAGCATCAATATGGCGTTTACGTTGAGGAAATTAAGACAGCGGTGCTGTGGTATAAGCAATGCTCCATCATCAAACCCGACTATTATGTCGAGTATTTGCCAGATGATCCTTGGATTCATCAGCCGTTTGAGAAGTATGAGGAGATGGAGCCGAAAGATCTGGATCAGTCTTGGCCGACTCAAGGTTAAATAGATTTGCTAATCAGCGCTACTAGCTCAATACTCCATTCCAAACTAGTTGAAAGAGAACCTCCGTAAATATACTTATTAAAATTTCTGAATCATCGCTTTTCTTTACTACTTGTTCAACCTAACTCGGCAGATGAAGTGACAACTCGCTGAAGCTTACGGCTAGCTGCTTTGTCGCGATTCAATTCCTTAATCGCCAAAGCGAGTAATTAACAGAGTCTGCTGCATTACACCTTTTGTTCTTGCAATTTTCTACACATGTGCATAAATGATGAACCTAACTCTCATGTGTAGAATAGCGAACTAGTTCTTTGTGCATCTATCTTTCAGGTCGTGACTCATGGCACGTTCTCTTTCTGTGGAGAGATCTACCGATTGGAAGATGCTCAGCCATCAGTTAGAAAATTACAGTTCTTCTTTGATAGTCATTAGAGCCAAGTGACGATCTAATCCGAAAGCCTGTCTTCTCAGCCCTTGATCTTCCTTCTTGTGAACTTGCTGGACTCTATGCAACTCTGATTCCGTAACTCTGTTGTAGAGTTTTACGGTAAATAGAGTTCTAGGGCGGTGTTTCGGTTAGCAAATTGGGGTTAGCAAACTGGTTTTCATCCAATGCTTGGGCAACGCTGCTCAAGATAAGTCTGAGATTTTGCACAGTAACCGCTCTGCTGAATCTGGATCTTGTGGTGAAACCCTTCTACCAGTGCATCAGTCATGAAAGTAGCCTTAGTCCATGACTACCTAACACAAAAAGGTGGCGCAGAGCGAGTGTTCGAGCTACTTTGCAAGCGTTATCCTGATGCAGATGTTTTTACATCCCTTTATGATCCTCGGTCATCGGTTGATCTAGGCGATCGCGTCGTTCACACGACCTATTTACAGCAACTCCCCCATGCACCCCAGTATTTCAAACTGCTTGCCCCTTTCTATTACTCCGCTTTTCGTGCCTTGGATTTGCGAGATTACGATTTGATCATTAGCAGCACGACTAGTTTTGCGAAGGCCGTGAGAAAGCGTCCCGACGCCAAGCACATTTGTTTCTGCCATAACGTGACACGGTTTCTGTGGGATACCAAGACGTATCTGCGAGAATACAGCGCTTACCGCCGCTTTTATCCGCTTCTAGAAAGCATCTTTCGGTTGATGCGAAAGGCGGATTTTGCCCATGCTCAAGGCCCCGATCTGTACGTCGCAAACTCCAGCACCGTTGCCAGGCGGATTGAGCGAATCTACAAGCGTCCAGCGATCGTCATCAACTACCCGATCGATAGTCAGCAGTTCACCTTCTCGGATCAAAAGGAAGATTTTTATCTAGCGTCAGCGCGGCTGCTGAGCTACAAGCGCATTGATGTGATTGTTGAAGCGTTTAACTGGTTGGGCTGGTCGCTGCTGATAACAGGCGACGGCCCTGAGCGGGAAGCCCTGCAAGCACGGGCTATGAAGAACGTGCAGTTTCTGGGGCATGTGAGCGATAGCGATCGCAAGTGGCTGCTAGCAAAGTCTCGCTCTGTGATCGTGACCGCTTTAGAAGATTACGGGTTAGTGCCAATTGAGGCAAACGCAAGCGGAACACCCGTGATTGCCTTTGGTGAAGGCGGTGTGCTAGATACACAAGTTCCTGGCAAAACGGGTGTCTTCTTCAAGTCTCAAACGCCTCATGCCCTCTATCGCGCTCTTTTACAGGCCACTACCATCAATTGGGATTACCAAACCATTCGGAACCACGCCCTCAGCCACTTCTCTGAAGAAGTCTTTTTTCAGTCGGTGGAGCGCGTGATCGGAGAAGTATGCCGCACCGGGCAACTCGAGCAATATCGATCCGCCTGATTATTTTGTCGTCTATTCAGCCTTAGGGAGAAACCAACGTGGCTCAGAGCAACTTAACCTTCTACAACGGAAATCCATCCCTGCCTCAGCAGGTGGAGACCGAACCTGGCTACGGTCATCTGCTGAATGTGCTGGTGCGGCGACGGAACTGGGTGCTAGGGATTCTGATTGCCACATTGGCAGCAACCGCAGGCGCGACGCTGGTGATGAGACCGACCTACCGCAGCACCATGCAACTGATGGTGGACTCTAACTATCGCACTCGACAAGCATCGCCCGAGAACCCGAGTTTTTCTTACGCTGACCCCAACGTTGAGATTGACAATGCCACACAGCTAAACGTCATGCGAAGCGCTCAACTGCTACAACGCGCGATCGACAGTCTTAAACCCCGCTACTCAGATTTAACAGTTGAGAAACTCCAGAAGAAGCTAGCTGTCTCCACGATTCAAGAGCAGAAGGGCAACGAGAAGGTCAATACTAGTATTTTTCAAGTAACGTACACCGATAACAATCGTGCTAAGACGCGGGATGTCTTAATGGCACTACAAACGGTGTATGAGCAGTACAACGTGTCTCAACAAAAGCAGCGCTTGACCCGTGGATTGGCCTTCATCAACGAGCAAATTCCACAGGCTGAAACGCGAGTGAGTCAAGCAGAATCTGCCTTGGAGCGATTTCGGAAGTCGCAAGATCTCATTGATCCAGAACTCCAGTCAGAATCGCTGATCGGGGCGCTAGCTGCATTACAGAAAGACCAGCAAACTAACCAGGCCACCCTAGCGTCGTCTCGAACGCAGTATTTAGCGTTGCAGAGCCAACTGAATCGTGATCCGCGTCAAGCCTCGATCGCGGCTCGGTTAAGTCAATCGTCTCGCTATCAGGCCCTACTGAATGAGATTCAGAAAACCGAAGTCGCGTTGGTGCAGCAAAAACTGCGCTTTACTGAGAAAACGCCCTTTGTTCAAACCTTGCTGGAGCAGCGTCAGCAGCAAGCCGTGCTGCTTAAACAAGAAGCGCAGCGAGTGTTAGGGGCAGATGCCGGAGCACTGGCATCGGCTGGCGGAAATCTAGTCTCAATTGGGCAATTGGGAGAAAACGACCTCAAGTTTGCGAGCGGATTAGTCGAAGCTCAGGTGAGCTTTCTGGCCGCTCAAGCTCGCGATCGCACCCTGGCGGCTAACCAAGCTCAACTTAAGGGCGAACTCCAGCGCTTTCCGGCACTGCTAGCAGAGTTCAATCGTTTACAGCCAAACGTCAAAATCAACCGTGAAACGCTAGAGCAGTTACTCAAGGCAAAGCAAGAGCTTGGGTTGGAAATCGCTCGCGGAGCGTATGACTGGCAAACCTTGGAGCAGCCGAAGTTGGGCAAGAAAGTGGGTCCTAGCTGGCTGAAAAACCTGTTAGCAGGAGGCGTATTGGGCTTGATGCTAGGCGGCGCGGCGGCGCTGATGCGCGAATCATCAGATGATTCAGTCCGCACCTCAGACGATCTCACCAAACAGCTACCTGTACCTCTGCTGGGTATGGTTCCAGAGCTGCCGTTACCCGAAGTCACATTAGGTCGTAGTCTACCGTTCCAGCAATCGGACGTACTTGACCCGTCCACGATGCAAGTCTTGCACTGGGCACCGTTCCGAGAATCGTTAGATTTGATTTACAAAAACCTGCAACTGATGACGGACGGTGCGCCGATCAATTCATTGGTGATTACGTCTGCCTTGGCAGGAGAGGGAAAATCAACGGTGGCACTAGGACTAGCGATTAGCGCTGCGCGGTTGCATCAGCGAGTACTGCTGATCGATGCGGATCTGCGTCGTCCGGGACTCCACAAACAGTTAGATTTGCCCAATGAGCAAGGACTTTCGACCCTCCTGATGAGCGATCGCTTCTTAGGCACAAACGCGGTACAAAATGCCAATACTTATAGCGATCTGCCCATATCGGTACTGACAGCTGGCCCAACTCCGACGGATTCTGTCAAACTGCTCAGCTCAAAACGGATGCGCGATTTGATGAGTATGTTTGAGCAGAGCTATGACTTAGTGATTGTAGATGCACCACCAACTTTGGGGATTGTGGATGCAATTTTGGCAGCATCATTCTGTGATGGGGCACTGCTGGTAGGCCGCATGGGTCGTGTAACGCGTCACGAGGTCACAGAAGCGGCAAACACGTTGAGCCGTTTAAATTTGCTGGGGATTGTCGCCAATGGAGCAACTAGCCCCAGCAGCTACTACTACGATCGCATTGCCTAATCGTCACTCTCGTTAGCTCTTACTAAGGTGCGCGATCGCTCTAAGAGAAATCTCTGAAGTGCGATCGCGCAGTTGTTCTACACAAATTATTTTAAGTTTGGTTGCTTGAACTATTAGAGCATATCTATATGAGGGTAGGTGTCAATGCGCAATTGTAGTTCTTATTACCTATCCAAAAATAGCTATCTCTCGAAAATTTGAACAGTTAATTAAGTTGCCAGAAGCACTTTTTAGCTCTGCTTTTGTGCTTTAAGCTACACGCAAAATGCTCGTATCTTAGTACTAAACAATTCAGTTTTTTGCTATTCAAAATAAATTAAATAGCTTAGAGTCATGAACATAAGTAACCACAGGCCTAGATTAATACTTCTAAAGTGCTGACTAAGCTTGAATTCCGCTCCCCAAAGCGCTCCTAGTTCTTGATTATCCACTCTTGAAAACAAAGCAATTTTTCATACCTATCCCACTAAGTGATGATTTAGACAACTATATAAGGTGCAATTATTACTACTTGGATTTCAGACAAAGGACTCATTTTGAAATTGAAACAGGTAGACTTAAACTTAAATTAATGAATCTAACTTTCTGAAGATTCCTTTCCTGATTGACCCTCTATATTAGAGTTACTCAATTATTCAAATAACGGTTAAACGGCTCCAAAAATCACCTAAAGTGATCACCTAAGTGTTGAGACAAAATTATGTAGAGGAAATCATCAAATTTCTAGCGTAGTTGGCTTAGTTTTAGTTCGCACGCTTGGCTCTATCTAGTGATTTACAGTCGAATACCCATGACAATTTCTTTCAATCCTCTTGCCGTGCAGGAAGACCGATTTCCTCGTGAGAGGCGGTTGAGTCCTCATTCATCTGCGTGCGTTCTTTACTGGCGGCAAAAGCAGCTACTGGTGTTGCGAGTTCCTCAAGGGGAAATTGCAAGGCAGATCTACCCGCCATGTTGTCTTTCCGTATCTTCAGACCCGTTTCAAATTGCTGAGCGTTTGAAGCGTTCACCTGTGCGCTTAGTACGCGTGGACTCCAGCTTGGATGAAGCAGAGATCCGGATGTGGGCAAATGCGTGTGAGGCGGCGAACAAGGCGATTCACCTGCGTCTTCCGACAGCCGCACAGCTTCCTCAGTCCAATCATCTCTGGTGGCTGAAGCGACTGCTGGATTGGGGCATAGCTGCCCTGATGGTAATTTTGCTCAGTCCAGTGATTCTGACCATTATTGTTCTGATGCGCCTTTATACGCCAGGTCCTCTTTTCTTTCAGCAGTGGCGCGTGGGGCAGCGAGGTAAACTGTTTCGGGTGATGAAGTTCCGCACAATGGTTGTGAACGCTGAACAGCATCATCATCAAGTCATGGCAGGTCAAGCCAAAAATTGCTTGCACAAACGCGAAGACGATCCGCGCATCACGCCCTTGGGTCGGTGGCTGCGCCGTTATAGCCTAGACGAACTGCCTCAGTTGTTCAATGTGTTGCGCGGCGAAATGAGCTTGGTCGGGCCTCGCCCTTGGGCACTTTACGATGCCGTTCGGATTCGCCCAGACCTGCGATCGCGGCTCAATGCGCTTCCCGGAATTACAGGGGCTTGGCAAGTCGAAGCTCGATCAACGCTGCTCGATCTTGATAGCGTTAACCATCGGGATCTGGAGTATCTCCGCAACTGGTCATTTGGCGGAGATTTGAAAATTCTGCTGCGGACAGTTCCCAAGGTGTTATCTGGATTTGGAGCTTATTAATTTAGTACGCTAAGGGATGGACGCAGGGTGGCCGTCAATGCACGCATTTTAGGAATTATCTAGTCGCGCCTAATATTCTTATTCTCAGATTGCCCGTTGACTCTAAGAGCTAGTAACAAGAGGTATGCCCGTTCATGCGATCGAAGCTTCCCAATGTGATGAGGAGTGTGTTGAAATCAACTAGCGTTTGGCGGGAAAATCGCCTGATTCTACGAGAGTTTAAACACTTCCCCTGGGTGGTCACCGCAGCAGTTACCTTTGCATTGGCGTCAGCCGCGTTTGAAGGATTTGGATTTGGATTACTGCTGGCATTTTTGCAAAGTCTGGTGGGAGGCCCATCTGCTCTCCCGTTCCAAACGGGAATTAATTGGTTTGATGTGCAGATTCTTGGCATTGATCGCTCTAAAACCGAGCAGCTTTACCGAATTTCTGCTCTGATTCTATCTGCAACCTGGATTCGAGCGGCGTTTAACTACTTAACCCAAATTTATACCGAACTATCTCAGCAAAAGCTGATCGATCGCTTGCGCAAACAAACGTTTGAGCGTCTGCAAGCGGTGAACCTCAGCTACTTTGGGCAGACCCATTCTGGCGAACTGATCAATACGCTCACCGGAGAAATTGGCAAGATTCAAATCGCCTTTGGGTTGTTGGCATACATTGTCACTAAAGGGCTGACCCTACTGGTCTATACCTTCTTGCTATTTGCTATCTCCTGGAAGTTGACGATCGTATCGGTCGTGCTATTTGGGCTTGTGATTGTTGGGCTGACGAAACTCAATCGACGAGTGCGAGAGAGCAGTTTTGCGGTCACGGCAGCTAGTGGAAAGTTCACCACGATCGCGCTGGAATTTGTCAACGGAATTCGCACGGTGCAAGCGTTTGCCACCCAAGACTATGAGCGGAAACGCTTCTATCAAGCGAGTTCTAACGTCTTGAATACCGGAATGAACGCGGCGCGGCGTTGGGCGATCGTGCGGCCCATGGCAGAAGGGTTAGCGACGACCGTTTTAATCAGCATGATCATTCTGGCAATTACGGTGTTTGTTGCGAATGGAACGTTGCAGACGGCTTCTCTCTTAACGTTTCTGTTTCTGTTGTTCCGTCTGGTTCCAGCGTTGCATGAAATCAATGGGAATCGCGCTCAGTTAAGCAGTTATGATGGAGCGTTTGCCAATATTAGTGAAGTGCTACGCGAGGATAATAAGCCTTACTTTCAAGATGGCGATCGCGCCTACACGAGCTTGGAGCGGGCGATTGACCTGGTTGCTGTCGAGTTTGGCTACGCACCGGGTCAAGTGGTTTTAAAGGACGTGACGTTGACCATTCCGAAAGGAAAAATGACGGCAATCGTGGGAGGGTCTGGAGCCGGAAAAACAACTCTTGTAGACTTGATTCCCCGATTTTATGATCCTACCGTTGGACAGGTATTGTTTGATGGCGTAGACGTGCGATCGTTTGCGATCAAATCTCTGCGGCGCAAGATGGCGATCGTCAGTCAGGATACGTTTGTGTTTAATGCGTCGGTGCGCTACAACATTGCGTATGGACTAGACGACGTGACAGACGAAATGGTTTGGAAAGCCGCTCAGCAGGCCAACGCGCTGGAGTTTATTCTAGATTTGCCAGAGCAATTTGAAACGCCACTGGGCGATCGCGGAGTTCGACTTTCTGGAGGACAACGGCAGCGCTTAGCGATTGCCCGCGCCCTTTTGCGCGATCCAGAAATTCTGATTCTCGATGAAGCCACCAGTGCTCTCGATTCTGTCTCGGAGCGGCTGATTCAAGAATCGCTAGAGCAGTTGTCTGAAGGCAGGACGGTAATTGCGATCGCGCATCGACTCTCGACCATTGTCCGAGCAGATAAGGTTGTCGTGTTAGAACAGGGTCAAATTGCAGAACAGGGAACCTACCAAGAGCTGCTTAACCTCCGAGGTCGGCTGTGGAATTATCATCAGATGCAGCACGAAACGAGAGTTAAGGGTTAAAGATTGAGTGAGGGAGAACTCCCTGTAATGGGGCTGCGGACGAGCTAAATTATGCACCTGATTGTTCTAGAAAATGAGCTAACGTCACTGCGCGGCGGACAAGAATTAAACTTGTTTGAGGTCTGCCAAGGATTAGCGCATCGCGGGCATTCTATCAGTTTGCTCTACCTGGAAGCGGGCAATTTGCTGGAGCCATATCGCCGCTTTTGCGATCGCGTGATCAAAATTCGTTCTTTTGGATTTGATCGGCGTAGCCTGAAAGATACACTCAAGTTTCTTCCGAGTTTAGTTCAAGCGTTGTCCATCTCTACATCATCCGATAGCGTTGTCTTTAGCAATGACTATCATTTTTCATTGTTTGGCTATGCGCTGTCGCAATTCCGCAATCTTCCCTTCTTGTGCTATCTGCAAATTCCGCCCTGTGATTTCAACCGACAGCGAAAACTAGGCTTGAGCCGTGTGGATCGCTTCATTGCGGTTTCTCACCAGACCAAACGCGACTGGGTAGAGGCGGGTTATTCCTCAGACCAAATTGATGTGGTTCACAACGGAGTTGCGCTCGAAAAATTTCAGTTAAGGATTGATAACGGTTCGATGCGTCGCCAATGGGGAATTGCAGAACACACCAAACTCATTTCCTATGTTGGCAGAATCGATACGGAGAAGGGCTTGGAAACGCTGATCAACGCGATCGCAATTCTGTGCAAGCAAGGAGCCGATGTTCACGTATGCTTAGCGGGTAAGCCTGTAGTGCATTACAGCCATTCAAAGGGGCAACTGTGCGAGCAAGAAGGCATGAAGTATCAGCGATCGCTTGAAGCGTTGGCGCAACAACTGGGCGTCGGCGATCGGATAGCCTTTTTAGGGCATCTTGCCAATCCGGTTTCGCTCTATCAAGCGAGCGACATTACCGTACTACCCAGCGTGTGGTCAGAACCGTTCGGACGCAGTTTGATCGAGTCTCTCGCCTGTGGAACCCCGGTCGTAGCCAGCCGAATTGGTGGCATTCCCGAAGTGTTGACGGGTGAGTTTGCGGCGCATTTGTTTGAACCAGGCGACGCCAAAGATTTGGCGAGTCGGTTTGCCCAAGTGTTGGAATGGCGCGATCGCGACCCTCAACTTTGCGATCGCGCCCGCCATCATGTCGTCAAGCATTTTAGTCATACCAGCATGATCGAGGGAGTGGAGCGATCCATTCTCAAAACGGTTCCATTCAGTCAGGCAAGTACCCGCATTCGTCAGGCGTCACCATGAATCGTCCTCGCATTCTTTCTGTAATCGAAGCCTATATCGGACATCAAACCTATGGATGTCTGATGCGCGAGTATTTTCAGCAGGTGGAGTCCTGTGCGGTTGACTTCTACTGGTTTAATGAAGAGCGGGAACTGCATACTCGCATTTTGAACCGTTTGCTGAGCTACTATTCATCCAATCGATGGGTGCAGCAAAATAATGTTGATCTGCATTTGTTTCGATTTCAGATTGGCTTTGCTTACATGGCACGCCGTTTGGTGATCCGAAAGTTAGCGCAAGCTCAGTATTCCGCTCTGCATTTTCACACGCAGCCCTTGGCGTTTTTCTGCCTCGATTTGATGCGAGAACTGCCGGCGATCGTCAGTCTTGATCGCACGACTGTACAAGCGGCTAGAGAGCGCACTAGCGCTTCGTTTTACTGGACGTTTCAACCCAACATTAGGTTAGAAAAAAAAGTATTTGAAGCCGCTCAAAGCATTGTTAGCTTTTCAGAATCTGCCCGTCGCTCTGTGATTGAGGACTATGGAATTAAGCCAGACAAAGTAGCCTTAGTTTACCCGGGTGTGAATGTTAAGCAAATCACGCCGTGTCATCAGACGGTTACTGATTCTCAAACGCTATGCAACATTTTATTCATAGGAGGCGATTTTGAGCGCAAAGGAGGGTACGACGTTTTAGACGTGTTCTTGAAACATTTTTCAAATCAGGCTAAGCTGCATCTTGTGACTCAAGCGTCGATCACTTGCGATCACACTAATGTTCACATTTATACCAACATCAAAGCATACACCGCTGAATGGCTAGAGCTTTATCAGCAGGCAGATTTATTCGTCATGCCAACCTATTCTGAGCCGTTTGGATGGGTGTTTATTGAGGCAATGGCGGCAGGCTTACCGATCGTGGCTACTCGTTTAAATGCGATTCCTGAAATCGTTGCCGAAGAGGAGACGGGATTGTTAATTGAACCGGGCGATCGCACCGCATTAGCCGATGGCATGAGACGATTGCTCCGCAATCCTGATCTCAGACGAACGATGGGTGCAAAAGGGCGGCTGGTTGCAGAGCAGAAATTCAATTACCGAACCCACTTTGAGCAGCTTGAAAGGTTATTCAACATAGCCGTTCGCAAAACCGCGTTGAATGAAGACCGTTTAACATCAGATGTAGCCCCACGATGAAAACATTATTTACCTGCCAGTATCCCTTTGATCCAAACTCAGGAGCCGCAGGCGTAACATGGCGGTTGGGGCAAGAATTCAAACAGTTAGGGCACGAGGTTGAATTCTATTCGCTAAACGATTTACCTAAGTTGCATCCGTTGTTGAAGTTTATGTCGTTTCCAGCGTTTGTGGCGCGTCATATTTCACAACAGCTTCAGCACAACCCGATTGATGTGATTGACACCTGCACGGGCGATGCCTGGATTTGGGCAACGCTGATGCAAAAATTTCACCAAACATGCCAGCCACGACCGTTGCTCGTCGCGCGATCGCATGGACTCGAACACATTCAGCATCTAGATTTTTTAGAAGAAGCTAGGCGCGGCAATCTAGAGCTAGGCTGGAAATACTCGATGTATCGCGGCAGCATTCGTTTATGGGAAGCTGCCACCTCTATGCGCTGTGCCGATCTAGTCTTGTTGCTCAATCAGCGCGATCGCGACTATGCCATTGAGCAATTAGGCGTTCATCCCGATCGCGCTCACATCGTTGCTAATGGCATTTCAGATACGATGCTGAATCTACCCTTTGAGCCAACGCCCGCCGCCGGGGAATCACTGCGCATCGCGCAAGTCAGCAGCTATATCATTCGTAAAGGCATTCAGTACGGCACGCCTGCGCTCAATGCAATTCTCAGCCGTTATCCCCACGTCGAACTCAGTTTGCTCGGAACCGAATGTCCTGTTGAGCAGGTCTATGCAGATTTTGCCCCAGAGGTACGCGATCGCGTTAAGGTTGTTCCCTACTACGTCAACGACACGTTGCCCACCCTACTAAAAGGACATCACATCAAATTCTTCCCGACCATCTCAGAAGGATTTGGCATCGCCTTAGTTGAAGCGATGGCGTGTGGACTCGCCCCAATTACAACCAATACTCCAGGACCAGTTGGAATCGTTCAAGATGGGGAGGATGCTCTCGTGGTTCCCGTGGGCGATCAGGCAGCGCTAGAAAAAGCGTTAGAAAGGCTGATTCACGATCGCGCCTTGCTCGATCGGTTGCGCCACAGCGCTTATCAAACAGCACAACGGTTTGGTTGGTCACACATCGCTCAAGACAATCTGCGCTACTACGAAAAAGCTGACGCCAGCAAACGCTAAATCGCGACGAAAATTCTTTACTCTCCTGGCTATTGCCTATGTCTACGTCTCAACCCGTTTCTAACACCAAACTGTTTCAGCCTGCGATCGCGTGGCTTGTGATCCTTGGGTTTTCTTTGTTTGTTGCAATGGGAATTGCCTTAAGCTTTGGCAAAATTTTAGTGCTGGCTTATCCAGTTGCTTGCTTTGGAGTGGGAGCATTTCTCTATTTTCGATATCCCGTTTTGTATGTGGGGTTTACCTGGTGGATCTGGTTTCTCACTGCATTTTTGCGGCGCGTCATCGAAATGCCGATCGGATTAAACGATCCCAGTCCTGTCCTCCTCGCGCCCTTTTTCGTCACGATTATTTCTGGCATCACTCTGGCTCGCCAACTGCCCGTGGCGCTCTACGGCAACGGACTCCCGTTCATCTTGTGCATCGCCAGCGTTCTCTATGGTGCCTTTGTTGGAGTTGTGTCACTTTCCGCTAAATCCGTCCTCGTTGCCCTCTTGAACTGGCTACCCCCGATCCTGTTTGGGTTTCACTTATTTGCAAACTGGCGGCAATTTCCGGCCTACCGCCAAATCACGCAGCGCGTCTTTGTCTGGGGCGTTCTGGTGATGGGACTGTATGGAGTCGTGCAGTTTCTGATCGCGCCGCCGTGGGATCGATTTTGGCTGCAAAACATTCCCGATCAGTCGTTCGGAATTCCCGCTCCGTTTGGCATTCGAGTATTTAGTACAATGCAGTCGCCGCAGCCGTTTGCGGCAACGATGGTTGCTGGATTATTTCTCCTATTTGCCGCCAAAACTCCTCTCAAATTTCCAGCCTCCGCCGTCGGATATTTGGCGTTGCTCCTGTCGTTAGCGCGGTCTGCTTGGCTCAGTTGGTTTGTTGGCATTTTGGTGCTTCTACCGGCACTCAAGCCGAAATTGCAGATGCGGTTAGTTACAACGTTGCTGGCCATGATGTTAATTGTGTTGCCCTTGGCGACAGTTGAACCATTCTCAACCGTAATCGCATCTCGAATCCAAACGTTTGGATCAGGGGGAGATGATATTAGTGTGGCTGAGCGGCAAGACGGCTATAACAGGCTTTTAAGCCAAGCGCTGGGGGAAGTCAAAGGGCAAGGATTAGGGTACGAGATCGAAGATGTCTCGATTGGCAGTAACGATAGTGGAGTGCTGACGATGTTGCTGAATCTAGGCTGGGTGGGAACGTTGCCTTATGTCGGCGGCTTGCTCTTGTTAATCATCAGCATTTTGCAGAGCCGAGAGGCAACGTTTGATCCGGTGGTGAGCGCGGCACGGGCGATCGCGATCGCGACGTTTTCGCAGTTTAGTCTGAACAATGTGATGTTATCTGCTTTTGGTATGGTGCTTTGGGGCTTTATTGGGCTGGCGATCGCGGCCCGTGTGTATTACGCTCAGCAATATCAATCCGCTCAGCAGAATTTGTCAGGACGCATTAATCCGTTTAATAATTCGTTTAATGGATAGTAATGCTTCGGAGCGCGACAACGGCGTTGGATCGAAGATGCATAGGTCGAATGACATGGGTAATCGAAATCGCGTGGGCATGGCTCTAAAGGGAGCGTAGGGCTAGGGAAGGCCCTCATTTTCACTCCGCCGTTCAGGTGTCAGTTTAGGCATCACGAAAATTATTTCTGTCTTTTGATTATTTCCTAGTGCTGAACCTCTATATATAGTGAATTTTCAGCAACTCGCTGCCCAAATGAATTATTTCCAGATCCATTATTTAACGTGTCTATGCAATCCTCGAATCGTAAAAAAGTAGGTTTAGACATCGCTGACAAAGAGGAAATCGAGATTCAGTTTTGGCAACATTCTCCGATTGAGAATCCGAAATCTGAGGCGGTTGAGAACTTGGTCAACAAATTCTGTGAAGCCAAGGTTTTGCTAGAGAAACTAGACTATCATCGCGCTCTGTTTGAGCAGGCAAACTCGATTTTAGAGCTGGGAGCGGGTCAAGGTTGGGCGTCGTGTTTGGTCAAGCGGCAGTTTGGCGAAAAGAAACTGATCGCAACCGATATTAGTCCCTACGCGATCGCGTCTGCTCACAAGTGGGAACACATTTTTCAAACTCGACTCGATCAGACAACTCATTGTCGCTCTTACGAAATTCCAATGGAAGATGCGAGCGTTGATTTGATCTTCTGTTTCGAGGCGGCACACCACTTTGTCAAGCATCGACGGACGCTTGCCGAAGTCCACCGAGTGCTAAAGAAAGGCGGCGTCTGTCTATATCTACATGAGCCGGTCTGCCGATCGTTTATTCACCCCTTGGCGTATGCACGAGTTAATAGTAAGCGTCCTGAAGTGCCAGAAGATGTTTTGATTTATCCCAAAATCAAAGAACTGGCGACAGAAGCGGGGCTAAAAACTGAGATTCGATTTGATCCGACGGTCACGAATCGAGGACTGAACCAAACCGTCTATTTTGCGGTGCTAAGCGCTGTTCCTGGGTTGCGCTATCTTCTGCCTTGTAGTGCAGATTTTATCTTCACAAAATAGCTTCGGCTTGAGGGACGGCCTGCGTCACCGCTTTGCAACAAGGCATAGACAGCAATCCCCTCCTTAGCTAGAGGTAAGACTCAGAAGGACAACGTACGATTTCGCTGATTCTGCCCTTTTCAACCTGCGGTCAAGCTCATGAGTGATGTTGGATTCATCTGGACTGAAAATCTGATCTTCTTTGCGATCGCAACGTCCTTTCTCGCGTTTCTGACGTGGGTTTGGCGTCACACAAAACCGTTTGAGATTCCGCTTCCTTTACCGACTTGGCTCAAGGTTTGGTTCTTCACAGTTCAAGTGTTTGGGGTATTAGTTCCGGTTGGAGTTAGTATTTGGGCTGGATTTTCATCAACAGATTCACCTGTGTTGCCGATTCTGTTGTCGTACCTGTTGATGCTAGGATTACAAATTGTTACTGAAGTTGTTCTCCTGCGCCAGTTTCGGACAGTTGCCTGGATCGCGATTCCCTATTTATATCTGCCCTACCGAGTTTGGCAGCTATATCAGGGTATTGGTGCAGCTTCTATAGAAGATTTAGGATGGTTTCGGAATCTTTTGTTGCTCGAAATCGGAATTTGGATTGTGAATTACAGCTTCAATTTAATCCAACTTCCTCGGCTGCTGCGGTGGGATCAGGAGAAACGTGTTGAAGAACGAGAGTTGGCAAGTACTCGTTAGTTTGAAGATATAACCAAAGTTCAGGACTGACACATTGGCAGTTAAACCTTTTGTGTAAGTAACTTTGTGTGAGTCCTGATGGTTCTGCCCTCAACATGCGAGAAGGCAGAACCCGTGTAGGAGCCTTGCAGTGTAGAAAAATTACAGCGTGTTGAACGCTTTTGCTGCCGCTGCAACCCCTGCACCTGGACTAAAACTCTCGTAACCCAACTCTTGAAGCGTCACTTCTAACGCCCCGATCGCGCTCAAAATATCCCGGTCTGCCACAAAGCCCAGATGCCCAATGCGGAAGATCTTCCCTTTGAGATGATCTTGTCCGCCAGCTAAGGCAATATCAAACCGCTTCCGCATAATTGAGCGAATTTGCTCAGCCTCTACCCGATCTGGCGCAACGGCTGTAATCGCCGGACTAGAACACTCGTCGGTGGTGAACAGCGGCAAACCCAATGCCGCGATCGCGGCGCGAGTTGCCTTCGACTGCCGATGATGCCGCGCAAAGATATTCTCCAATCCTTCCGCTTTCATCATCCGCAATGCCACTTGCAGAGCAAAAAACATGTTAATGGCGGGCGTAAATGGGGTCGTATCTTTAGCAGCAGATTTGCGATACTTGCCCAAATCCAAATAATACCGGGGCAGTTTAGCGGTCTTATACGCTTCCCACGCCTTGGCGCTGACGCTTACAAATCCCAATCCAGGCGGAATCATGTAGCCTTTCTGAGAACCCGACCCGACGACATCTAAGCCCCACTCGTCAACCGGAACGTTCGTTGCGCCCAAACTGGTTACAGTATCAACCATGATCAACGCTTCTCCATGCGCTTTGACATGGCGGTTAATCGTTTCTAAATCGTTAATCACCCCCGCCGACGTTTCGCTGTGAGTGATAATCACCGCTTTGATTTGCTTGTCGCGATCGCTCTCTAATTTCTCGCGAAACTGTTCGGGATCGAGGGGCTTTCCCCATTCAGCAGTAATTCGTTCGGCTTGCACGCCATAGGCGTCACACACTTCTGCCCAGCGATCGCCAAACTTACCATTACAGCCAACCAGCACGCGATCGCCCGCACTCAGAAAATTGATAATTCCGGCTTCCATCGCTCCCGTGCCGCTTGCTGCCAAAATCAGCACATCATTCTGCGTCTGGTGCAGCCACTTCAAGTTCTCCACGATTTCAGCTTGAATCTTGCTAAAATCGCCGCTCCGATGCCCGATGGGATGCTTTGCCATTGCTAACAAAACTTGTTCGGGCACGGGCGTTGGACCCGGAATCATCAGCATTAGCTTATCGTCCATGAGAATGCGTCCTTTTTTAGGTACGAAAGTTCAGTTTGTTGTGCATGATCCAGGATTACACAATATCTGAAATTCGTAATTCGTACTTTGTAATTTATACCCGTCTTTAAGGCAGCGAATGGAACCTTACGAACCGAATTTCCGATTGCGACGACGGGCTAGAAAGTCCGGCAAATCAATTTTGAGATCTTCATTAAATGGATTTCGGCGCGGAGTCGATTGAGGTTCCGCTGCCGGCACCTCTTCTAGCGACGCTAAAAACTCCGTTATTTCCTCGGGTAGCGCTGATCCCTGCTCTTCTAGCCATTTTTTCAGCGCTAGTGCCTGATCCTGAATGTCATAAAATCGATTCTTCCAGTGCTGAACCGCCGTTTCATACTCACTCGCCTGCTGCGCTTGGCTTAAAATTTGTTCCTGCATCTCGGCGGCATACTGTTCTAGTTCAGCGATGCGGTGCTGGCTTTGTTCGCGATCGCGCTCTAATTCCTGACATGCCTGTTGCAACATCGCTTGGGTTGTAATCTGTTTGGCAACTTGAACTTCTAATTCTTGAACCTGGTTTTCCAGCTCGGCCACTCGCTCTTTTGGCGTGTGACGCAGCCAGTCTTTTGGCGTCAGCCACTCATGAGGCTTTGCTTTTTGCAATCCCCGTGGCTTTGGTTCTGTCCCAGTTGCACTCTTGCCCAGTTGCTCCAGCGCGTCTTCTGAGAGCGGGATGCCACTCGTGCGGAGGCGTTCTAGCTCAAGTTGCTGCGTTTGCGCTAGGACTTCGGCGGCTCCCAACTGGTCTTGTGTTTGCCGAATCTGCGCTTCTAGCTCGGCTTTTTGACTCTCAAATTGCAGCCGTAACTGATGAATCGCCTGCTCTTGAACATTGGCATACTCTTCTGTCGAAGCCAACTGATGCTCTAAAAAGTTTTGATCGACAATTTGCAGGCGCAACTCATCCAAACTGGCGAGCGATTGATCTAACGCATGTTCTAAATCTCGAATGCGATTCATCTGACGCTGCACACACTCTTGCATCTGCGTCAAATCCCCTGTGTCCTCCGATGTGTTCTCTGGACTGACCGGCGGTTGAGCTAGTGCGCTTGCAGGCACAGCTAGTTCGAGGACATCTGCCTCAAACTCAGCCTGCTCTGCATGATTTGGCTCAGCCACTTCGATCGATCCCTCCTCAAAAAAAGCCTCCCGAGCACCCAGCGGAGAACGGTTTCCGCCACCGGAACGTCTTCAGCTTACATGCCTCACGAATTTTTCACCTCCGTAGGAACTTTAATCGCGCCTTCGGGGGCATCGACGCGATTGAGCGACCAGCGATATTCAACTGGAACTCTCAAGCGATCGCAGGTTTCCTCCAAATGCTTTTGCTGAGAAATGGCTTTTCGCAAGGTGACGATCAGTTGCTGAACCTGTTCGCGTTGGTGAGGATGCTGGCTGACTGCAGACATCGTTTGGCGCTCCAAAAGTTGCAGCAGTAATTCGTAGTGAATATGCGATGGAAGGGGAATTGGCTCCATGTAACGCTCACCTATCGCGGTAAAGAGTAAAGCTCTAGATTTTAGTATCTAAAGACTAAGTTGACGAAAACACAATCTTTCTTAAAAATGGCAGACTAACTAGAGGCTGTCTAGCCTCCTAGTGGCTAACTTGTGGCTACCTCGCCGCTAACTTGAGATAGACAACGTCATGCGATCAGTTGCCGTAGTGCTTGCCCTGGATCGGATTGCTTAATCAATGACTCTCCTACGAGAACCGCCGTTGCACCTGCTGATTGAACGAGAGAAATGTCTTCGGGGGTATGGATACCTGACTCACTCACTGCAAGAATACCTCGTTCTGCAAGCTGAGCGCCACGAGCTGTCAAGATCGCCTTAGTGGTATTGAGGTCAACGGAGAAGTCTTTAAGATTGCGATTGTTAATACCGATCAGCGTTACTCCGTCTAAGCCAAGAACCCGATCGAGTTCGTCAAGCGTATGCACTTCGATCAGCGCCGTCATGCCCAACGCTTTAACAATCTTCAAGAAATACTGCAAATCTTTATCAGGTAAAACTGCTGCAATCAGTAAAACGGCGTCTGCGCCTTGCAACTTTGCCCAATACATTTGATAAGGATAAACGATGAAGTCTTTGCACAACAGCGGGAGATCGACAGCCGCACGAATTTGCGCTAAGTTCTCAAAGCTTCCTTGAAAGAATTTTTTATCGGTTAAGACCGATAGACAGGTTGCCCCACCAGAAGCGTAAGCCTTGGCGATCGCAACCGGATCAAAATCGTCTCGAATCACGCCTTTGCTAGGAGATGCCTTTTTGACTTCTGCAATCACGGCGGGGTTAGTTTTACCGTTTTGCAAAGCCGCTAAGAAGTTACGCGGTACAGAGTCGCTTTCTGCAACCTGTTTCTGCAATTCGCTCAGGGGTATCTTATCCCGCATCTGCGTCACTTCAACTTCTTTTTGCCAAACAATCTCTTCCAGAATATTTTGAGGTTGATTTTCCGGCGCGTTGACTTGGTATCGTAACTCCTGCACCGCGATCGCAGGATTAGGACGGCGACGACGAATTTCCATGTTGCACAAGGGTAAAAGGGTTGAGAGGATGACGTTGAGGCGATTAATGCGCCCTCACCCTAGCCCTCTCCCGCAGGAGAGGGAACAAGATTAGGATCGGCTCCCCTCCCTGTGGGAGAGGGGTTGGGGGTGAGGGCAAAACACATTCAAAGTACATTAATGAACGGCTGCCCGCTTATAAGCTTCATCTAGAATTTCGGACAGCGTCGGATGGGTGTGAACCGAGAATGCGAGCGATTTTACCGATTGACGATTGGCGATCGCATTTGCAGCTTCTTGAATTAAATCAGCCGCGTGAAGTCCGATGATGTGAGTGCCGAGAACTTCGCCTGTGTCTTTGCGATAAACAATTTTAGCAATTCCTTCCGATTCTCCTTCTGCGATCGCTTTAGCATTGCCCTTAAAGTAGGTTCGCACCGTCGCTACCTCGAAACCTTCTGCCTGTCCTAATTCCTTGGCTTGAGGCTCGGTTAAGCCAACAAAGCTGATCTCTGGATGGGTAAACGCGGCGGCGGGAATGCTGCGATAGTCCATGCTGCGATCGCGTCCGCAAATATTTTCGATCGCCGCAATGCCTTGAGCTGACGCCGCATGAGCCAACATCATTTTCCCGGTCGCGTCCCCAATTGCCCACAAGTGAGGCACAGGTTCGCCATTAGACAGCACTTCCATGCGATCGTTCACTGGAATGAAGCCTCGTCGATCTAATTCCACGCTCACCGATTCCAGCCCTAAATCTTTCGCAAAAGGAATTCGACCTGTGGCGATTAGACAGGCATCCACTTCTAGCGTTTCCAGGGGTTCTTTGGTTTTGGCGTCAATCAGTTCGATCACAACGGGAGAACCAGGGGTCACTTTTGCCGCTAACACTCCAGCCTTGGTCTCAATGTCACGCGGCGTTACGAGAATGCGCTGTGCCAGTTTTGCAATATCGGGATCAAATCCGGGCATCAGTTGATCTAATGCTTCGATCATCGTCACTTCGCAACCGAGCGCCGTATAGACATCCGCAAATTCTAGACCGATGTAGCCACTACCGACGATCGCCACCCACGGCGGCAGCGACTCTAACTTAATCGCATCGTCGCTGGTGAATACGGTTTTGCCGTCTGTCTCAGCCCCGGGTGGCACAAACGGCACTGACCCCGGAGCGAGAATAATATCTTTTGCTGTAATCGTTTTTTCTCCTTCTGGTGTGGAGATGCTGAGCTTCTGCGCTCCTGAAACTCTTGCCCAGCCGCGAATTACATCAACGTTGAGCCGCTTTAAGCTGTTGGTGAGGCCGTCCTGTTGCTTCTGCACAATTCCAGCCGCATGATCTGCGATCGCTTGGCGGTCAAATCCAACCGAACCGACTTCAATCCCTAGCGACTTGAGATGGTGGGCATTTCGCAATTCTCGCACCCGCCCCGATGCTGCCAGCAACGCTTTTGACGGAATGCAGCCGCGATTGACGCAGGTTCCGCCCATATCTGCCGCTTCGACGATCGCGGTCTTGAGTCCACAATCCACGGCATGGAGTGCTGCACCGTGTCCACCAACGCCTGCACCAACAATCACCAAATCAAAATCAAAATCGTTAGCCACATCGCCCTCCTGGTGGTTATTGCCCTATCTATTGTCAACTGCCAGGGGTAAATTCGACAACACAGATTCTTTTGGGCATGGCACTTCAAGAAGAGTTTGCTCAACCTGACGATCATGAAATGAGCCGATTGTGACAGGAGTGGGCATTCTAATCAGAGCGGAGAATCCGTGGAACCTATAGTTAGGGTTAGTCTACTCAGATTGAAGAAATCTGTTGACTCAAGGCGATTACAAGGCGAGCTTACGGCTCAGTCCATTCAGTAAGAGTTAGGCATTATGGAACAGCAAGAACTGCGACGTGCAGCAGCTAAAGCATTTATGGAATCACTCGATAAGCTGCAAGAAACGCTATCTGAGTCTGAAGCCAAGACGAAGGCTCAACCCACAGCTGCACCAGCAATGCCAGTACAGCTTGAGGAATTTGAGCAAGCAGTGGCGGACATTGAGCAGTTTATGCAGTCAAAGGGCGAATCAGCCTGATTGCTGTCGTTTTGCTTCGTAAAGCATGAGGGCTGCCGCGATCGCCACATTGAGCGATTCCACTCCTGGGCTTAACGGAATAGTCACTTGAGCATCTGCAAGCTCGTTCAGATGGCGAGACAACCCGGCTCCTTCATTTCCCATCAAAATCAGACTTGGTTTTCTAAAATCGACTTCCCAGTAGGTTTGCGCTGCCGTGGGAACGGTCGCGATGATCTGCATGCCCTGTTGTTTGGCGTTAAGAATTTCTGCCTTCAAGTTGGAGCTAACGCCCATCGGCAACCGGAACCATTGCCCCGCCGATGCTCTTAGCACTTTTGGATTGTCCAAATCCACGCTATCTGCGCTGAGCAAAAGTCCTTCTACTCCCGCCGCCGCCGCCGTCCGAATCATGGTGCCAAGATTGCCAGGGTCTTGAATTGTTTCAAGAACAAGTCCAAAGCGTTTGAGTGCCAATGGCTGAGAATAAATGCGTTCTGCGGTGGCAACAATGCCATCAGGTTCAACGGTCGTTGCGATCGCTTTTACCACTTCAGGACTGGCTATTTCTAGCCGCTGAGAGCGATTCTGAAGCTGCTGCCACAATGAAGGGTGTTGAGCCTGCCATATTTCTGTACAGCAAATGGTCATGAGGGGCAACCCGACGGCGCACGCCTCTTCAACTAAATGCGTTCCTTCCAACAGAAAAAGCTGCTGTTCGCGTCGCTCTTTAGCGCGGTGTAGCTTACGCAATTGTTTAACTAACGGATTTTGAAGACTAGTAAGCATGATTGTCGCAAGCACAGTCAGGGCATTCTTGAAAATAAAATTGCGGATTCACCTCCGGGATTTACCCATAGGATTCACCCTTAATATGAGCATTCGCAGACGGGCTTTCCTTCAGGCTGGCGCTGGCACACTGCTTGCCTCGATCGCGCATGGATGTGTGCAGCAATCTCAGAGTAGCCCAACGATCGCGATCACTGACACACTACTCAAGCAGATTCAGCAACGCGGATATTTACTCGTTGCCACCGAAGATGATTATCCGCCCTTTGAATTCCTCGTCAATGGCAAGCCGACGGGATTCGATCACGAACTGCTCGATCGCCTCAGAAAACAAGTGCCATTCGAGATTCGTCAGGAGATCGTGCCTTGGCAAGGGCTTTTACCGGGCGTGGCAGAGGGAAAGTACGATGTTGCGCTGACAGCAGCGGTGATTACCGATGAGCGGGCAGAAACATTGGATTTCACGACGCCGTTCGCGGAATCAACGATCGCCTATGTCAAACGCAAAGACGATGCCTCAATTAAAACGCTCCAAGATTTGGCTGACAAAGCCCTAGGAGCACAACAAGGCGGGGCTTCGTTTGCGGCCGTGCCAGATCTTGAAGCAGTACTAAAACAAAAAGGCGGCAAGCTTGGCCCGGTGAAACAGTATCGCAAGTTTGCTGAAGCGTACCAAGATTTACTGAATCAGCGTCTAGATGCCGTGTTGCACAACATTGTATCGCTCTCGGTCTTGGTCGATGAGAAGCCTGCAATCTTTGGGTTAGGAGAACGAGTCGGTCGTAAATCTTATGCAGCCTGGGCAGTTAACAAAGGCAACCAAGAGCTACTTAATTTTCTGAATGGCTTTTTGGGTGATTTGCGCCAAGGAGGAGAACTGAAGAAACTTCAGGAAAAATGGCTCAAGATCACGTTTGATCAGCTGCCGACCGAGCCGCTTTTACCAGGCGATCGTCCCCTTCGCTCGATCAGCGCGAGTCCGATAAAGCGGTGATTCGTCCATTGCATCTATCACCTGAGACAGTGACAAAGGTTTCTGTCAAACTCGCATCCAATCAACTTCCTACGTGTGGGTAATGAAGCTTAAACGGTTCAAACCAATTCCTGATGCAAAGCGCAATCTCCTCATGCGGCTTTTGATTGGTAGTACAGCACTGGTTGTAGGTATCACAGCTTACTCCAGCTACCAAGTTGTTCGGAACACTATGCTAGAAAGCCTCAAGCGCAATGCGTTTTTAGAAGTTCAGCAAGGCGGAGATGACCTTGATCGCTGGCTCTCTAACCTCAAAACGCATATTGAAACGCTGGCAAGCACCCCGGCTGTGCGATCGATGGATTGGTCGCAAGCTGAACCCTACCTAAAAGCCGAAGTATTGCGCTTTAGTGATAGCTACGAGATTGTGACGGCGCGCTCAAATGGTCTGCGGAATGTCATAGGCGGCGGCTCAATTAATATCTGGGATCGGGTGTATTTTCAAAAAGCGATCGCTGGACACACGAATATCAGTGACCCTCTGATTAGTCGATCGCTGAAGTTGCCCGCTATCATCGTTGCGGCTCCGATTCGGCAAGAGTTTGATACAGCGAGTGTACCGATCGGCGTGGTTCAGAATGTTATCCGACTTGATCGCATCGCGCAAGTGGTCAATAACGTTCGCTATGGCGATCATAGCTACGCCTTCGCCCTTGACTCAAACGGCAGCGCGATCGCGCATCCCGATCCGACACTGATGCTGAGCGTGAAGAATTCCACCTCCAATCTTGCTCAAGCCACCGATTCCAATTTAGCTGCGATCGCACAGCGTATGATCAAACAGCAGCAGGGAATTGAATTACTCCCGATCGACGGCACGTTAAAGTATGTCGCTTATCTACCGCTAAAAGAAGCAAACTGGTCAATGGCGCTAGTAATTCCGCGCGAGGATATTGAATCGAAGCTGCGATCGCTTGATGTCATTGCCCTTGTCATATTCGGTCTTGCGGGCACCATGATCGTGATTCTCTGGCAAGTGCAGGCGCTTGAACAACGACAACTCAAGCAATCTAAAGAAGTTTTAGAGCAACGAGTTAGCGAACGAACGGCAAAACTATCTGCCACCTTAGAGCAACTGCAGCGATCGCAGCTTCGACTGGTGCAAAGCGAGAAAATGTCTGCGCTTGGCAGCTTAGTTGCGGGTGTTGCTCACGAGATCAACAATCCTGTCAGTTTTATTTTTGGCAATCTCAACCACGTGCGTGAGTATGTCGGTGATCTGCTGGATCTGCTTCAGCTTTATCAAAAACACTATCCAAGCCCCCATGCCGAAATTGAACAGCAGGCAGAGGCAATCGATCTTCCTTTTTTAGTTGAAGATTTACCTAAAACAGTCGCCTCAATGCGAATGGGTGCCGATCGCATTCGTCAGATTGTGTTATCGCTGCGGAATTTTTCTCGCCTCGATCATTCAGAAGTGAAGCCCGTCGATATCCATGAGGGCATTGATAGTACGTTGCTGATTTTGCAACACCGCCTCAAAGCAACCTCAGACCGCCCGGAAATGCAGGTGATTCGGGAATATGGCGATCTGCCAGAAGTAGAATGCTACGCAGGGCAACTGAATCAAGTGTTTATGAATATTTTGAGCAATGCGATCGACGCTTTAGAAGAACAGGAGGCGAGGAATTTAGAATGCTCACCGCTAACGATTCGGATCACGACTCAACGCTATGGCAGCGATCGCATCCGAATTTGCATTGCAGACAACGGAAACGGGATGTCTACGGCAGTGCAGCAACGCATTTTTGATCCGTTCTTTACAACCAAAGAAGTGGGTAAAGGCACGGGGATGGGTATGTCGATTAGCTATCAAATTGTGGCTGAGAAACACCAGGGATCGATGTGGTGTGAATCGGCACCAGGACAAGGGGCTGCATTTTGGATTGAGATCCCGAGTTGCGCTCTGCGCAACTCTGAAGGAACTGTGCCCGCTGAAGCTTTGGCGGCATAAAAAACGGATGAGACGTTTGCCTCATCCGCGACTGATCTTGCTAAATTACGAAATTAAGCTTCGTCGAGCGCCGCAATTCCAGGGAGTTCTTTGCCTTCTAGCAGTTCTAGACTCGCACCACCACCAGTTGAAATGTGACTCATTTGGTCTGCTAGGCCGACTTTTTCAACGGCAGCTACCGAGTCACCACCACCAATGATCGTGATCGTTCCTTTGGGGGTCAGCTCGGCAAGGGTGCGTGCGATCGCTTCCGTACCAGCCGCAAATTTATCAAACTCAAATACTCCCATCGGACCATTCCAAATCACCGACTTGCACTGGGACAGCGCTTGCTGGAACGTCTTTACGGAGTCAGGCCCAATATCTAACCCCATCCAACCGTCAGGAATATTCTCGACGCTGACCGTTTGAGCATTTGCATCGGGTGCAAAATTATCAGCAACGACAACATCGGTCGGCAGCAGCAAATCAACGCCTTTCTCTTTTGCTTTGGCTTCCAGTGCCCGTGCCAAGTCGAGTTTATCTTCTTCAACCAATGACTTACCGACGTTTAAGCCGCGTGCTTTGTAGAAGGTGAACACCATGCCACCGCCAATTAGCAGCTTATCGACTTTATCGAGCAGGGTTTCGATCACGGTAATTTTGCTAGAAACCTTAGAACCGCCAACAATCGCCGCTAACGGACGCTGAGGATTCTCGATCGCGCTCTGGAGATATTCCAATTCTTTCTCAATCAGCAATCCTGCCACGGAGGGCTTTAGAAACTTGGTTACGCCTTCTGTGGACGCATGGGCGCGGTGAGCTGTTCCAAAGGCATCGTTTACGTATAGATCTGCGATCGACGCAAGCTTTTGAGCAAATCCGGGATCGTTCTTTTCCTCTTCTTTGTAGAAGCGAACGTTCTCTAGCAGCACGACATCACCAGGCTGCATTGCGTTCACGGTGGCATTCACTTCATCACCGATGCAGTCATTGCACTTGGTCACGGGCTTACCCAATACCTCAGATAGCCGATTGCCAACGGGCGTCAGACGGTACTTGTCTTCAGGACCATTTTTCGGACGCCCAAAGTGACTGCTCAAAATCACCTTTGCGCCTTTCGAGGTCAACGCTTGGATGGTTGGCAGCGCTGCCCGAATGCGCGTATCGTCGGTGATATTGCCTTGCTCATCTAACGGCACGTTAAAATCAGCCCGCACCAGCACGCGCTTTCCTTGCAAATCAGAGGACGATAGATTGTTAACAGTCTTTTTGGGCACGATACTACTCCTAGAATGAGTCTTTCTACCTACGTCTTAAATTTTCTCATTAATTGCCCCTCTGCGATCGCGAATCCACTGATCCTGTTGTAAGTTCAGAAAGATAAGACCTATTGAGTTATCTGTCCCATTCACACAAATCCATGTTTAAGACAGTCTTGTTTCCCATCGACCAAAGCCGTGAATCCCGCCAAGCGGCTGAAAAAGTCTCAGAAATTGTGCAGTTTCACAAGAGCCGTCTCATCATCGTGTCTGTGGTTGAAGCTTCAGCAGTCGAAGAAGTTCCGACCGATACGATGGCATCACCAGATGCGGTCGCCAAACTCTTACAAAACGCAAAATCATTATTCTCTCAACAAGGCATTGAAGCAGAAACGATTGAACGAGAAGGAAACCCCGCCTTCACCATTTGCGATGTTGCCGATGAAGTCGACGCCGATTTGATTGTGATGGGCTGTCGCGGGCTCGGACTGACCGACGAAGTCTCTGAAAGTGTCACGAATCGAGTGATTAGTTTGTCGCCATGTCCGGTGCTAGTTGTGCCATAGCGATTAACCGCCTTGTATGCCTGGGAATGCTTGAAAACAACCATTCCCCGCTTAAACGCGCTAGTGCTATGCCTCACGCAGGAAGAAATGTTCGATTGTTAGCATTCCACCGCCGTACAAAGGCTATATCGTTGGTTGGCACGTCAGTGGCCCTCATTGCTTTGCCATTCGTTGCGACATCTTTTGCAAAAAACTTCTTGTTCTTACCGTCTACTAAGTTTACGTTGCCAATTCCTGTGTACTTGGCTTGCTTCTTCTTTGCTGTACTGGTATTAGTTCAGGCTCAGTACTGGTGGAAACGAGCAAATCATGCCGATCAAGGAGCATTGGCAGAGGAAGAAATTGCAGCAATGCTTGATCCTCTGAAAAATTTAGGCTGGCAGATCGACTATGGAATTCGCGATCGCAGAGTCGGCGATATTGACGTTTTTTTGCTCTCGCCCAAAAAACGCGCTTACACGATCGATGTAAAATCTCACAAAGGTAATGTCCGCTGGAATGGTAAGCAACTGCTTCGGCAATATGGACGCTCCCAGTTCCCCTTCGAGAAAGACTTTTTGAAACAAGCGAAGCGTCAAGCCGTCGTTATGAAGCAGAACCAGAACTCTAAATTTGTTACACCCCTCGTGGTTTTCTCAAGTGCAACCGTTTTAGATATTTCTAACCCTGTTGAAGGAGTGTACGTTATAGGAAGAGAAAAACTTTTATCCTGCTTACAGTCGCTAGGATAGAAGCTTCTCAGCCCAAATCAATATTTTGCATTCATGTCCTCTCCTCCCATCCAGTGGTATCCCGGTCACATCGCTAAAGCAGAAAAATCCCTGCTTGAGCAGCTAAAGCGCGTTGATGTGGTCTTAGAAGTGCGTGATGCTCGCATTCCTGAGGCAACTCATCATCCTCAGATTGAGCAGTGGCTTGGCAGCAAGGGGCGTGTGCTGGTTCTCAATCGGATGGATATGATCTCAGCGTCTGCCAAAGAGCGCTGGACAGAATGGTTTCAGCAGCAGGGACAAGAGCCTTACTTCACCGATGCTCAACACGGAAAAGCGATCGATGCCGTTTCTAAAGCCGTTCAAGTCGCGGGCGCTCAGGTGAACGAACGCAGGCGCGATCGCGGGATGCTGCCTCGGCCCATCCGTACGGTTGTGCTCGGATTTCCAAACGTTGGTAAATCAGCGTTGATTAATCGATTGCTCAAACGAAAAGTCGTCGAAAGTGCCCGTCGGGCCGGGGTGACTCGCCAGTTACGCTGGGTAAGAATTTCTGAGCAAATTGATCTTTTAGATGCTCCCGGTGTCCTTCCGAACAAGCTCACAGATCAAAATGCAGCGATTAAATTAGCCATTTGTGATGATATTGGCGAAGCTGGGTATGACAATCAGCGCGTCGCGGCCGCGTTCATCGATCTGCTGAACGACTTGCAGGTTAAACAAGCCTTACAAGAACGCTATTCTTTAGCCTTAGAGGATCTGAGTGGAGAAAGCTACTTGCGATCGCTTGCTGATCGAACCTATCAGGGTGACATCGAGCGCACAGCAAGGCAGATTTTGACCGATTTTCGGAAAGGGAACTTAGGCGCGATCGCACTAGAATATCCTCCAGCGGAATAAGCAGTATTACGTCACTCGAAATTCGGTATTTGTAACATTTGCTAATCTCTAGAGCGCTCTTTGTCTGAGGCGCTTTTTAGGGTAATTTGCTACACCTTCTTGACGGTGTAATGATTGTAAGAAAATAGTTAAATACAGCCAATTCTTCTGAGCTTTCAGTTTAATTGTTGACGAAGAAGCAAGTCATTTAACACTTCAAAAAGCCATATTTTAAGTTGAAATGTATTAACTATTACTTGCTTTCTCTAGGCAGTTCTGCTTAAGATACGATTCGTCAAATTTAAACACACTTTCTACGGATATTTAAACAGACAAAGATTTCTTCTTCAGGTGAGGAACTTCTCAGTTTTTTTTTCGTCATAATCTTCAACCCTCTTACATCGTTGGGTTTCAGCGTTCAACGCACCTATCGAAAACTGTTTGAGGGGATACCGTTTTTCAGCTTAAATCGCTCTACTATTTTCAGACAGTTATACACTCTTTATTCTTTCTATATACAACCGTTACGAGAGCGATTTAGAAACGAATGGTAAATGGGTTTGCTCGATAACCTGCTGAGATAGCGATGTTATAGATAAACAATCTTTCTTAATGCATGTGGGGTGTGGCTATGGCTCTAATTCGTGATGTTGTTCAACAAGCCCTTGCGACTGGAGTTTTGACGGTTGAAGCCGAGAATTTGCTTCGGCAACTGTTGAGCATGAAATATGAGCAAGAGGATTTCCGGGCATTTATGACTTTGCAGCGAGCAGCAATGGCAGGATCCGTCAAGCAAGAATCTCGCTTATGTCGTGGCTAGAAAGTTGGGGGTCGAGGTTAAGAATATTAGAGAGTTAACCCGAAAAGGGGCGTTCTACCCAATAATTCTTGATGCCTGTCGCCCAGAAAACCGTCAGAACTTCACTTTCTGTGGCAATCTGAAAGACAGTAAGAAATGTTGATCTTCTCTTTCACATTGTCGAAAGTTTAATTCGCTGCATATGCAAACTTTGCCGAGTCCTACTGCTACCGCTTCAAGCCAATATTCGACCGATCCTGCCATTCAGCGTCGCAAAACCCGTCCTGTTCCGGTTGGCAGCATCACGATTGGAGGCGGATATCCCGTCGCGGTGCAGTCCATGATCAATGAAGATACGCTAAATATTGATGGGTCTGTAGCGGCAATTCGTCGCCTACACGAAATTGGCTGCGAAATTGTTCGAGTGACTGTGCCCAGCATGGCGCATGCCAAGGCAATGGAAGAGATTCGCGATCGTTTACACAAAACCTACAAGCCGGTTCCATTAGTAGCAGATGTCCACCACAACGGCATGAAGATTGCCCTAGAAGTGGCAAACTATGTCGATAACGTGCGAATCAATCCGGGGCTGTATGTGTTTGAAAAGCCAAAGAGCGATCGCACGGAATATACCCCAGCAGAATTTGATGAAATCGGCGAGAAGATTCGCGACACCCTCAAACCTCTGGTGATTTCGCTGCGCGATCAAAACAAGTCGATGCGGATTGGCGTCAATCATGGTTCTCTCTCAGAACGGATGCTCTTCACCTACGGCGACACTCCTGAAGGCATGGTGGAATCGGCATTGGAGTTTATTCAAATTTGCGAATCGTTAGAGTTTTACAACATTGAACTGTCGCTCAAAGCTTCTAGAGTACCAGTCATGATCGCGGCCAACCGCCTCATGGTGAAGCGCATGGACGAACTTGGAATGGACTACCCAATTCATCTAGGTGTCACCGAAGCGGGAGACGGCGAATACGGGCGGATCAAATCGACCGCAGGCATCGGAACACTTTTAGCAGAAGGAATCGGCGATACGCTTCGTGTGTCGCTTACTGAGGCTCCAGAAAAAGAAATTCCGGTGTGCTACGGAATTTTGCAAGCCTTGGGACTCCGTAAAACCATGGTGGAGTATGTAGCGTGTCCTTCCTGCGGACGCACCTTATTCAACCTAGAAGAGGTGCTGCACGAAGTCAGAACTGCCACTCAACACCTGACTGGCTTAGACATTGCGGTGATGGGATGCATTGTCAACGGCCCTGGAGAAATGGCAGATGCAGACTACGGTTACGTTGGTAAGCAAGCAGGTTACATTTCGTTATACCGGGGTCGAAACGAGATCAAGAAAGTGCCTGAAGCCCACGGTGTGGAAGAGCTAATCAACCTAATTAAATCTGACGGGCGGTGGATTGATCCGTAAAACTTAAGCATATTTATTGCGGATCGCCTCAGTTTGCTGTGTTAGATTGAGCATAATCTTTTCAGTCACCTTCTAAGCATTGAGCCATATGACCATGACGAAACGAGCGCTTGTCTTAGGTGCTACGGCAGTCGCCGTTACTGGTATCACCATCACGGGGGCTGGAATTCTCAACAAAGGGCAAGCGTTCTTTCGGGAGAGTCCGAAGGAAATCGTGGATGAAGTGTGGCAGGTCATCGATCGAAATTACGTTGATCCCACCTTCAATCAAACCGATTGGAAAGCGACGCGCAGCCAATATCTCAATCGCAATTATGCCAACAAAGAAGAGGCATATAAAGCGATTCGAGAAATGCTGAAAAAGTTGGGTGATCCTTACACCCGCTTTATGGATCCAGCAGAATTTAAAAATATGCAGATCGATACGTCCGGAGAACTAACGGGCGTCGGAATTCAGCTTGCTGCCGATGAAAAGACCAAGAAACTGACTGTCATTGCGCCGATCGAAGGCAGTCCAGCCTCATCTGCCGGGGTATTAGCAAAAGATATCATTACTCAAATCGACGGCAAGAGTACCGAAGGCATGGACGTGAATAAAGCCGTCACCCTGATTCGAGGTCCCGTAGGAACCGAGGTGAAGCTGACCGTTCTTCGAGGCAACCAGTCGCTCGATTTCCCGCTCAAGCGAGCCAAAATTGAAATTCACCCGGTGCGTTACAGCACCAAAACGTCTCCGACTGGAAATGTTGGCTACATTCGCCTCGTGCAGTTTAGCGCTAATGCGGCGACTGAGATGCGCGACGCCATTCAGAACCTGGAGAAGCAAGGCGTTTCTGGCTACATTCTAGATTTACGCTCTAATCCAGGTGGTCTTCTCTATGCCAGCGTTGACATTGCGCGGATGTGGATTCCAAATGGGGGCATTGTATCAACGGTTGATCGACAAGGTGTGTCTGACAAAGAGACCGCCAACAATCGCGCCTTGACCGCGAAACCATTGGTTGTTTTGGTGGATGGTGGCTCTGCCAGCGCGAGTGAAATTCTCTCTGGCGCATTGCAAGACAATCGCCGTGCCACGATCGTTGGAACCAAAACCTTTGGAAAGGGACTGGTTCAATCGGTACGAGGCTTGGGAGACGGATCAGGTCTAGCGGTGACCATCTCGAAATACCTCACACCACTGGGTCGAGATATCAACAAACACGGCATCGATCCAGATGTGGTGCTTGATTTAAATGATCAGCAGCGTCAGGCTTTGGTGCGCGATCGCGACAAGATTGGCACTCCCGAAGATCCACAGTATGCCAAAGCGCTGCAAGTGTTAAACCAGCGCATTTCTGGCAAAGATATCACTCGCGCTGGCTCAAAGTAATCTCAGCTAGGCTGGCATTTTCCAGCCCGAATTAAACCAACGCGACGTGCGATCGCTTCACCCTCTGAATCAAACGGACCCCAGTGTTTCGTTTCCTCAGAGGGTTTTTCATGATTTTCCTCCACTTCACGGGCGGAAAGAATTTGGCAATGTCCCTCTGGTTGTTTCACCACATACCACTCGTCTGCCTGGCTCATGCTTTAAGTTCTCCTTGCGATCGCTTTTCTTGATACTGGCACCCGTGTTTCGGGAAAGCTGATTAAAAGCTAAAAGTCTACGGTCGATCTGTCAAGCGCTTGTTGCAAGACCCTTGGCAAGAAGACAGTTTAGACGATAGCAGTATCTAGCCTCCACTGGATTGACCGACGCCTAACTCCTCCCAGATTAATCGCACCAAACTCCCACAGGATCCCTTTCCCCTTCAGAGTTCTTTACCGCACCAGGATATGACACCAGAAACACAGCGTCCGTCCATTACGCCTCCTCCCGCGCCTCGCGTGCCGCCTGCACCGCCACCTCCTCTGCGGCATTCTAGTAGTGCAATGACAGACGTAATCAGCGCTCCGCGTCCGCCTGAAGAACCTGCTTCGCAACCATTTACTGGACTCGTCGCTCCTGTCAGTAAAATGAGTGCAGCAACCCAAACTCTAGCCACACCAGGTGCGTCGCCCGTTTCTGCAAATCCTACCGTCGCGATGCCAACACCTGCAACTAGTGCAAACCGCAGTTCCACAGAGGCGACTTCAACTACGGGTGTGATTTCATCTCCACCTCCTTCCACACCCGACATCTCCAGTGGAGCAACGCCTCCTATCATGGGACATCGTCCTACTGCACCACCTACAGTTCCTAGTACGGCACGACGTTCTTCCAATGGGTCTCCAACCTTAGAGCAACTCATTAAAGTTGCGTTTGATAAAGGCTTTTCAGATGTTCATGTGGGAGTAGGTGAAGTGCCTCGCTTCCGCAATCGTGGCGAAATTGAAGCGACAGACTATCCCGTGACCGATCACGAGACTTTCATGAGCTGGTTACGCGAGGTATTGAGCGAAGCGGAGATTAAGCAGTACCAAGATACTCTCGATTTTGACGGTGCGACTCAGTACGAATTCGCGCGGGTCCGAATCAACATTTTTGACTCGTTGCACGGCGGGGCAATGGTCATGCGGTTGATTCCGCTTAAGATTTTGACGATGGAGCAGCTAAACTTGCCTCCTGTCTTCAAAGATGTATGTCACTATCACAAAGGCTTGATTCTGGTGACGGGTCCTACAGGATCAGGTAAATCGACTACGATGGCGGCAATGATGGACTACATCAACAAGGAGATGCCGAAGAACATCATTACGATCGAAGACCCGATCGAATTTATCCATAAGAGCCAAAAATCGTTGATTAAGCACCGCGAAGTCGGTGTACATACCCACAAGTTCGACAATGCGCTTAAAGCCGCACTGCGGGAAGATCCAGATATTATCCTCATTGGTGAAATGCGCGACAAAGAGACCGTCAACACAGCTCTAAAGGCAGCTCAAACGGGACACTTAGTGATGGGAACGTTGCACACTAATAGCGCGGTGAAAACCATTGAGCGGGTTCTGAGCTTGTTTAAGCCAGAGGAACAGCCTCCGATGCGGGTGGCACTGGCAGAATCGTTGGTGACTGTCATTGCGCAGGGACTTTGCCGCACAACGGATGGTAAACGGGCAGCATTCCACGACATCATGATTAACACTGACGCGATTAGAGACTACATCCGTAAAGGGGAATTAGATGAAATTGAAGCAATTATGCCAAAATGCGGTTTCGACGGCATGTGTACGATGAACCAATCGCTCTACAAACTGTACGAAGAAGGTCGGATTACCGAGGAAGTTGCGTTAGAGATGTCGCCGAAGCAGAACGAAATGGCTCAGATGCTGCGGGGGCGAGTGTAGACTACTAATTCGCTCTTAAAAGAACAAAGGGAGGACTTTCACCAGCCCTCCCTTTGTTTGTTATTCGTTCTTATTCGCAAACTCGATCTGGAACTAAAGATTAGAGAGTTCCACCTGCAGCTTGCAATCGTGCCCGTGCCTTTTTCAGAGCTTGAACAGCTTGCAGTTGCTCTTGCTTAGAGTTACCTTGCTCGGCTTTTGCAAGCGCCGCTTCTGCTTCAGTGTAGGCCGTCTTAGCGGTATCACGATCGATGGTGTCACCACGCTCTGCCCCATTGACCAAAATCGTCACTTCGTTGCTTTCAACTTCAGCAAAGCCACCTGTTAGCGCGATCGGAACCCAAGTTTTATCTGCCCGAACTCGCATGACGCCCGTATCGAGAGCCGTCAGCAACGGCGCGTGCCCTGCCAAAATTCCCAGTTGCCCAGTTGTACTGGGCAAAATCACTTCATCAGCAGTAGAATCCCAGACAGTTTTATCTGGAGCAATAACCCGAACAGTTAACGGCATAATCTTCAGTCAGAAGTAAACGATCAAAACCCACAACCTAGGAGCAGGAGGAGTAGAATCAGTTTTGTCAATCCTCCCTCCTCCCTCGTCCTTTACTTAGCCTCTGCCTTCATCTTGTCGGCTTTCGCGATCGCTTCATCGATATCGCCTACTAAGTAGAAAGCTTGCTCTGGCAACTCATCGAGTTCGCCTGCCAGAATCCGCTTGAAGCCTTCGATCGTTTTGCCAAGCGTCACATACTTGCCTGGAGATCCGGTAAAGACTTCTGCCACAAAGAAGGGTTGAGACAAGAAGCGCTCGATCTTACGGGCACGAGACACGGTCAACCGGTCTTCCTCCGACAATTCATCGAGACCCAAGATGGCGATGATGTCCTGAAGCTCTTTGTAGCGCTGGAGGGTGGACTGCACGTTACGAGCTGTGTCGTAGTGATCATCACCTACGATCGCTGGCTGCAACATGGTCGAACTCGAATCTAGCGGATCGACCGCTGGATAAATTCCTTTAGAGGCAAGACCACGAGATAGAACGGTAGTTCCGTCTAGGTGGGCAAAGGTGATTGCAGGGGCAGGATCAGTTAAGTCATCCGCTGGGACGTAGACGGCTTGAATCGACGTGATCGAACCTTCGGTCGTCGAGGTAATCCGCTCTTGCAAGTCACCTACGTCTGTACCCAAGGTTGGCTGATATCCTACTGCAGATGGCATCCGTCCAAGCAGTGCAGATACTTCTGAACCCGCTTGCACAAACCGGAAGATGTTATCCACAAACAGCAAAACGTCTTGCTTGTTAACATCCCGGAAATACTCTGCCATTGTCAGACCTGACAGACCGACGCGCATTCTTGCTCCAGGCGGTTCATTCATCTGACCGTACACTAGCGCAATCTTAGAGTCATTGAGATTATCCTTCTTGATAACGCCAGACTCCATCATCTCGTTGTAGAGGTCATTTCCTTCACGGGTGCGCTCACCCACACCGGCGAACACTGATACCCCACCGTGCTTAGTCGCAATGTTGTTGATTAGTTCCATCATAATGACGGTCTTACCAACGCCTGCACCGCCAAATAGCCCAATCTTTCCACCGCGCCGATAGGGAGTTAGCAGGTCAATCACCTTAATGCCGGTCTCGAATACGGAAGGCTTGGTTTCCAGCTCGGTCAGCTTCGGAGCATCGCGGTGAATTGGAGAGGTTTCGGTATTGTTAACGGGACCTCGGTTGTCTACAGGTTCTCCCAAGACGTTAAAGATCCGACCCAAGGTGGCGGCTCCGACCGGAACGCTAATGGGAGCGCCTGTGTCTTCGACTTCCGTGCCGCGCACCAAGCCGTCTGTAGAACTCATAGCAACAGCACGGACTTGGTTATCACCGAGAAGCTGCTGCACCTCACAGGTCACAGAAACGTCTTGACCCGCATCAGTTTTAGTTTTGATCTTCAGGGCGTTATAAATCTGTGGCATTTTGCCGTTAGGAAATCGAACGTCCAGAACCGGACCGATGATTTGTGTGATGTAACCGACACTTGTTTTTTCTGCGGTGGTGACCATGCTTACGCCCTACTGTGGTTCAGCTATTTCAAATACAATTTTGTGCGTTAATCGCCAGCTCTCAGCTTATCACCGAGGGGTTACAGTTGATTAAGCAATTTTTCCTACTGCTGTGATTTCTGGAAAAGCTTTTAGCGGGTCTGACCCACTGTGAGCCAAGCTGTGAGTCAAGCGGATCTTTTATGCGCAGTAAGCCCTGTTTGTCTCGCGCCGTGGTTCGCCAATGCAGCACATTGTGAAACTAATACATTTAGAAGGTGAAACTAATACATTAGTTAAAGAAAAGTATTTTGCTCTGAGTTTGGGATAAGAGAAGAGCAGAGGCGAGCAGTTTTTCCTCTTCATGAAAAACTCTCTGCTTTCTGCCCTAGAAATCTCTTTACCCCGTAAATATTAAGGTGTGAGTTAAGCAGACACTGTTTAAAGTGTTGCTCTTACGATTTCACTAAGGGAGACTGCCATTTGGAAAGGTTAGAAGGACTGACGAATCCCTCTAAAGCATTTTCCTGTGTAGACATTTTCCGACCTGATAAGTGGTCGTAGAGATGCATGATTTGATTAGCTTTGGCATTCCAGCTGTAATGGGTTACGGCGTGTTGATGAGAGGCTTGACCGTAAGCTGTGACCTGAGCGGGATGAGTAACAAGGTTCTCTAGCTCGGCAGTGAACCGTTGCACGAGTTGATTTAAATTTCCCATAGGCACTTTGACACCACAATTAGGTTGTACTAAATCCGCTGGGCCGCCGTAATCTACAACCACAGGAGCCATACCACACGCCATTGCTTCAATGACAACGCCTGCCCCTAGTTCACGAATTGATGGAAAGGCAAAGATCTCAGAGTCGCGCATCATCTGCCCAACTTCCACTTGAGATTTGCGACCCACCAATTGCACACAATCTTCTAAGTGATGCTCAGCAATAATGTCTTCTAACCGCGATCGCTCAGGACCATCTCCAACGACAACGAGCCGATGCTCTCTTAGAAGCGGACTTGATGCAAACGTGCGGACGACCACTTCCGGTAGTTTGTAAGGAACGAGACGACCTACAAAGAGAATAGTCATCTGCTGCCGCTGCGGGCGGTTAGGAGCAGAAAATAATCTTGGATCAATGCCAACTTCTGGAAAATTAATTACCTTTGAGCGATCGCGGTTGGGCAAGTCTGCGATCGTATGCTCAAAGGCTGCCAAAATAGCCGCTGACTTTTGATATGTCGCTTGAACAAACGGCAAATGGCGATAGACCGCACGGACATAACTTAACCATTCACCTTCTCTCCGGAGTTCCGCTTGAAACTGCTTAGGCCAAGGCAAGCCACCATTAAGAGGACCCAGAACAAACGGAACGGGACTTAAGGTTGCTATGAGGCTCGGTTGCGTCGGTGACATCGGAGTTAATCGATGGACAACATCAAACTCATGATTTTTTAACTGATGTTGAAACTGCTGCCAGACGGCCCACTCGAAATAGAGCGCATGAAAGTAGTTCATTGCCGCGCTAGTTGTCCACCCCGTTTGGTCGCCTCCCCGTAAGAACTTTGTGAACTTATAGAGAGGGGCTGCAAAGTTTTCTGTATCTAAATAAATTACTTTAGCCTTGCCGCAGCCGTCTCGCTCAATATTGGGTTTGTTGCGAATTTGCGTGACGAGTGTTACATCTGCCTGCTCCGCGATCGCTCGTGCGAACTTGTAACCAACCACAGGCAACGAAGGCCAATCCGGGTTGCAATCCTCAGCCAATATTAGGACTCGCATATAAATTCAACTTGCTCCACTTGTCTTCCAATTTCATTCGATCGAAGCGTTCAACTGAAAACTCGTTTAACTGAGAAAGTCCACAGATATATCTACAAAACTGGGGAAACTTTATCTAAGCTAGATATTTAAGAACACACGTTTAGGCAATGCGCAACTGCCGTTCCCCTCACATCCCAACTTCTCCCACTGGATAAGGGGAGTGGGAATGCTCCTGCTCTCTCTTTCCCCTTCCACGGGAGGAGGGCTGGGGATCAGGGCGGTGTGAGGATTCCGAGTACGACAAACTTAAAGTTGCACATTGCCTACTTTTGCGCAGATAGGTTTTGCGCAGACACGGTAGTTACATAGCTATATCTAGAGAATCAAAGGAAAGGAAGATTCACATCCTCCTTATTGGATATTTAGTTTTGGTAAAGATTAGATGGATTGCCTAGTGGTTTTTGTAATTTGCAGATACATATTAGTGAAGATACTTAAGTAGTTTCCACAGTAAAGGCAAAAGTCACTTTTTCTACGGCTTGTCAACGTTTTTTAATGAAGACACACTTACTACCTACCGGAAAGGCTTTAGCCATCTCACTTGTTTAGGAGAAACGAGCAGTAGCGCCCTTCTGAATTGGTGATTACTCATGCTTTCTAAATTTAGAACTGCTAAAGGCCTGGAGTAGAAAGCTACCAGCGAACGATTCAAGTAACCCATTTTAGACACTCTATTCATTATCATCAGGTGGTTCAATGAGAAGTCCTCGTGTTGTCATCGGCTTACCCGTTTACAACGGTCAAAACTATCTTCGTCATGCGATCGAGACAATCTTGGCGCAGACATATACAGATTTTCAATTACTCATTAGCGATAATGCGTCCACAGATACGACTGAAGAGATCTGTCGTGAGTATGCGAAGCAAGATAGCCGCATCGTCTATCATCGCCAAGAGCACAACATCGGGGGTGGACCTAACTACAACTATGTCTTTCAGGCTAGCGATGCTGATTACTTTAAGTGGCAAGCGCATGATGACACGATTGAGCCAGACTATTTGCGGCAGTGTGTAGAGCTGTTGAATCAAGATGATTCTCTTGCAATTGCTCACAGCCGATCGCTAGTCATCAACGAGACTGGGCAGTGTCTCGGAACCTATGATGGCGAAATTCGGTTAAACGGTGCAACTCCGTCTGAGCGGTTTTGGAAAATTCTCTGGGCAGGCTACTTTACTGAAGTGTTTGGCCTCATGCGATCGCATATGGTGAAACGAACTCACCTACAGCGTAGCTTCGCAGGATCAGATCGCAATTTTGTCGCAGACATGCTACTGCAAGGCAATGTGGGCTACGTTGAGAAATACCTATTCTCTCGCCGTGACCATGCAGAATGTTATTGCAAACTAAAAGACACGGCAACGAAGTTAGAGTGGTTTGATCCTAAGGTGAAGCGCAGCCTATCGAAGTTCACTGGATTGGCGAAGACCAAAACCTATTTAGATGCGATCGCGACTTTTCCGATGTCCCCTATTGAACGCGCTCGCTGTGTGCAGAAATTAGTGGAGTGGAGTCTGCGACGCGGCATTGAGAGCGTCACGGGATCGGGAGAGCAATTTGGCGATCGTTTCCGTCAAGAGTTTGCAGCCAGTCGTCAATGGGAATCGGATTTCGATATGGAGCGGGTAGTGTTGAATACTTCTAGTGACTTCACTCCTGTTGGCTCAGTGCTTAGTAAAACAGAATCCTAACATTTGCCGCTGACTCTCAATTTAGACCCTCATCTCATCATCTAAATTGTCTACTCATCTCTAACCGCGCTTACTCTTTAGGCGCGGTTTTTCTAGTTAAATCATTTCGACCCATTGATTGGAGTTACTGCGAATAGCAGCTATGGCTGCTTGATGACAATAATTGCTAAAAATAAACGTCAACGTTATTCTGCTAAAGGGGACATCTTTACTTAAGCCCACTGGCTCGCGATCGTCATGTTTAATGATAAAAATTTAGAGAAATTTCCTTTAAATCGTCGTCAAGCGCTGAAGTGGGGACTAGTCGCAGGAGTTGGAGCCGTCGGATCGGTGCTGGGAGTTGAGGCACTCAATCGGCGCTCATCGTCTCAAGTTATTATCCCTCCTGTGCAGAATAGTTTGTCAAACACAGCAGTAGCGAACCCATTAGCAGTCTTGCGCGACTTTGACTATGGAACAGTCAAGCAAGAGAATGGACGCACGGTGCGGGAATTTCGGGTTGAAGCGCACACGTCACCCATTCAACTCAACAGATCCACCACGTTTATCACCTGGAATCTAAACGGACGAGTTCCGGGGCCAACCTTTCGAGCAACCGAGGGCGATCGCATTCGCGTCATCTTCTATAACCGGGCTGGGCATTCTCACTCACTACATTTTCACGGCGTACATCCCCCTGATATGGATGGGATTAAGCCTGTGCGAAATAATACGGTAATGATTTATGAGTTTGATGCAGAGCCGTACGGCGTTCATCTGTATCATTGCCATATTGCACCTGTGACGCGGCATGTAGGCAAAGGACTCTATGGCATGTTTATTATTGACCCGCCAACGCCGCGTCCGCCTGCGGATGAGATGATCATGATTATGGCGGGCTATGACACAAACGAAGATCAGAAAAATGAACTTTACGCAATCAATGGCTTGCCCGATTACTACATGAATCACCCGATTCCGATTCAACAAAATCAGTTGATCCGGCTGTATGTATTAAACCTGATTGAGTTTGATCCCGTCGTCACGTTCCATCTACACGCCAATATGTTTAAAGTATTTCGGACAGGACGCACCCTAGAACCGAGCGAAGAAACTGACGTAATCACGATGGGCACCGCAGAGCGGCACATTTTAGAATTTAGCTTCCGCTATCCTGGCAAATTTATGTTTCATCCGCATCAAGACGCGATCGCAGAAGCAGGGTGTATGGGACTGTTTGAGGTTGTTGGCAATGCTAAAGCTTGAATCAGGATAGGACGCGCCCAGCCAAATTATTGACAATTATTCCCACAAGCCGTCAAAATACTTGTGACTACTTGATGAGAAGCTTTTTCAGTAAGTAAATTTTTTTCTCAGATGAAAGTCTTCATAAGAATCTTGTTTTAACTCTCAAACTCTTGTTTAGTATTGCACAATCACCATGTCTATCTTTCGGTTTATTGGTTATTTCTGCTCAGCGTTGAGCCTAGCGATCCTAATTTCTTGTAGCAATCAGACCCCGAACGCAACAACCTCGGCTCCAGCGGCTCAAAGTTCTACCCAAGCAAGTTCAGCGATGAATCACTCGATGAGTGGCGGTAGAAAGATCAACATTAATTCTGCCATTTTGTCGGAACTCGACAAATTAGAAGCAAAATTAGGCGTCCCAGCGCTGTCGAACAAGATTCAGGCAAGTCGACCTTATGGCAATGTCGAAGAATTGGTCGCCAAGAACGTTGTCACGCAGCCGCAGTTCGATCAGATCAAAGACATGGTAACGATCGAAGATATTCAGCTTGAAGGGGAAGCTAAAGATGTCGATTACATGACCAAGCTAGCCTTGATGAAAGGTCATTTGATGGTTGCCAAAGAATTGCTAGATTTACAAAAGCCTGATCAGGCTGAACCTCATATTGGGCATCCGGTTGAGGAAATTTACGCGGATGTAGAGGACCAACTCAATGAGCGTAAAGTGCAGGCATTTAAGGAGCCTTTGATCGCGCTGCAAGATGAGGTTAAAGCCGGGGCAAAAGATGCAGCCAAAGTTGGCACGGGCTTCAAGTCTTCCATGCAGTCAGTTGACACCGCGATCGCGGCCCTTCCTGAAACGCAACGCAACTCCCCTAGCTTTGTGCTGAAAACGATCAACGGATTGCTAGATACCGCCAACTCCGAGTATGGAGCTGCGATCGCCGATGGCAAAATCTCTCAGTTGATCGAATATCAGGACTCTCGCGGCTTTGTCACGTATGCCAATGAACTCTACGATGGGATCTCGGCTCAAATGGCAAAGGAGTATCCTGATGCTCATAAAGAAATTGAAACCACGATGGCAACCTTGACAAAGACTTGGCCCACGCCGACGGCTCCTGCTGCGCCAGTCAGTACCAGCGATGAGGTTTCCAAAATGGTGAAGACGATTGAAGCGAGTACTCAGAAAGTGACAAAGGCTTCGTGACCATTACAGATTGAGATTTCCGAAGCCACGTCTATTGTTAGTTGCTGGTTTCGGGAATCCTGATTGCTGCCCTTTTTGAATGCCCCTCACGTAACTCTCGTATTGACGTACTTCACTATGGATTTTAGTTCAGCGTTACCCACCTTTGTGATTACTTTGCGGGAAGGGGTCGAAGCGGCGTTGGTCGTCGGGATCGTTCTGGCGTATCTCAAAAAAGCGAAACAGCGTCATCTAAACTCCTGGGTTTACGGTGGGATTGTCGTTGGACTCATGGCGAGTGCCTTGGTCGGCGTGTTGTTTGGATGGATGATTCAGAGCTTGGGATCAGCAAATCTTCCCTATGGCTCAGCGCTAGAGCCGCTGCTCGAAGGCGTCTTTAGTCTGCTTGCGATCGCGATGCTCAGTTGGATGCTGATTTGGATGACTAAGCACGCCCGCAGCCTGAAACAGGAGGTTGAAGGAGCCATTGGCTCAGCGTTGAGTCGTAATGCTAGGGCAGGCTGGGGCATTTTTGGACTGATTTTCTTCGCGGTACTACGAGAAGGATTTGAGACTGTCCTGTTTATTGTGGGCAAGTTTCAGCAAGGATTAATTCCCGCGATCGGCGCTTTGTCTGGAATCGCTGCATCTGCTGGAATTGGCGTCTTGCTGTTTAAGTGGGGCATCAAGCTCAATTTGCGAAAATTTTTCTTAGTGATGGGTGTGCTGTTGCTGCTCATTGTGTCGGGTCTGGTCGTCACAGCATTGGGACACTTTGACACTGCCCTCAGTACAGTGGCACAGCTTGATCGGAAATCTCAGTCTTTGTGTTTCTTTTACGAACGGTTTGCCAAACCTCAAGACCGAGACTGCATTCTAGGCCCCATGGTTTGGAACTTTGCAAAAGTGCTGCCTGACGATCGGTTCCCAGGAGCAATCTTGAGCGCGTTGTTTGGCTATACTCAGCGATTGTATGCGGTTCAAGCCGTTGCTTATGTCGTTTTTCTAGCGACGATCGGTAGTATTTATTTTCAGACGCTTTCTGGACGGGCAGTCTTTTCTCGCAAAGCCTCCACTAAGGGCGTCGAACCGAATTCCTCTAAATCTAAACAAACAACATAAGCGGGTTAGTGCAGAGCGCAATCCGAAGAAAGTGGATTTGCCACGCTTTGTAGAATTGCTAGTAAAGTGTTTGTCAGTCCTGTTCGCGATAGATTCACACAAATAAATTTATGAGAGACCTCGATACAGACAAGGCGACACACTTGCTTAATTTAATAATGGAAGCAGAATTGGCGGGTGTTGTGCGCTATACCCATTATTCGCTGATGGTGACTGGACCCAATCGAATTCCAATCGTTCAGTTTCTCAAAGACCAAGCCAGTGAGTCGCTGATTCACGCTCAGCAAGCAGGCGAGATTTTAACTGGGTTAAACGGGCATCCCAGCCTCAAAATTGCTCCCGTTGAGGAGACTCATAAGCACTCAATCTATGACATTTTGCTAGAGAGCTTGAACCACGAAGCCTCTGCCTTGACTTTGTATAAACAACTCTTAGAAGTGGTAGAAGATGCCAGTATTTATCTTGAAGAATTTGCCCGGGGTATGATCGGGCAAGAAGAACTGCATGGGATGGAATTACGCAAGATGCTACGCGACTTTCAACCCAACGCGAGCTAATTGTGTTATCTGATGCGAGCGCCAACGCCACCAAGTTCGACCCTATTACACCCAAAACAGCACTACCTAGCCAATAAAACAACGCTAGGTAGAGTCCTTGCGATCGCATTGGAAGTGAAATATCTAATGTGTAAGTAGAAAACGTTGTGTACGAACCGAGAAACCCAGCCGCAAAAATAAGCGATGTCTGGGTGAAAAGACTGACCTTAGTGATAGCTATGTGATGAACAATCTCATGGCAAATCAACCCGTGACATGAGTTAAAAATGTCTTGAATGGGAATGCACTGCTGAATCAACAAGGCTGCTTAGTCTCAATAACCTATCAGACCTCAACCTGATCGTTGGAGGAAGCGATCCGCTCAGAGGTTCTGTCGATCGCTTCTCACACTCTCTCGCTGTTGTAGTGATTCAATTCAAAGTTGTAGTGATGCAAGTTAGACTAACTCTCAACTGCACTTGCAACTCTAGAGACAACTGGAGCTTCTACGAGCACATCAGAAGAACGAGAAGGCGCTCCATAGCGGGATGTCAATTGATCCGCAAACGACTGAACGTAGACATTATGGTTGTGCTGTTGCATCACGAAATCATAGCCCTTCTGAGCAAGAGCTTCAGCTTTTTCAGGCTGATTTAGTAGATCTGCGATCGCCTGTTTCATCCCATCTACATCTCCAGGATTGACACCAATAATGTATCCGCCGTCAATCACTTCTTCAACCAGTCCGGGCGTCCGTGTCATGATCACAGGTCTCCGACACGCCATTGCTTCAAACAATGTGGTTAAGCCTGCTTGATAGTTATGATCCAGTAGACTGATGACTACAACATCAGAGTCGCGATACAACTGACGCAGTTCGTGCCAATCGTGATAGCGACAAACCATGTTGCTTGGCAATACTTTTGGCATATTACGCAAAGACGCTTTTGCATCAGGAGACACGGCTGATGCTCGGACATCTATATCTAAATCGGCAACTGCCGCTGCCAAGGTGTGGTAGTCTCGGCTTTCTAGCCCACCACTGCCAATAAGAGGACGCTTTTTAGGCGCTGACGGCGTTGCTGGCGTAAAGAAGCGAATATCGGTGTGCTGCTCTCGGAATAGAGAAACTCGATCAGACGGTAACTGCAAATACTGTTGCAGAAACTCTGCTTTAAAGACGGTATTGGTCATAAACAGATCAATCCGCTGCTTCAGACCAAATAGCTTCATCGCTAATTTCGCTCTTGGTCGGTCAGGATTGTGCATGAAGACCACGAGTTTGGGCGCATTTTGAGGATTGCAAAGGGCAGCGATCGCAAATCCAACAGTCTCTCCAATGCAGAACACTACGTCTTCACTGCCTAATTGAGCTACAAGCCGCCGTGCCAGTGCCCAATCTTGAGGACGCCCAACTAATTTTGAGTACACTTTATCGAGCAGTGAAATCGAGTCTTGACCGGGCAAGTGGATCGTTGCATTAAGAAGCTTTCCAGCATCAGTCATGCAGTGCCGTGGACGCTCGTCAGCGTCTGCTTCCTGGGCAATTTTGTCGAGGTCAAACGGATGATTTAAAACGAGGTGATACCGCACCAGATTCTCCTTTAGATGAGGATGGAATAAGACGTCTTACAAAGTCTGACTAGTCTGAGCCTGAGGTGGAGTGCTTCACACCAAGTCAGTACCCTAAGCTCCTGAAGCTGCTCTACGAATAGACTTAAAACTGCCTTCTGGGTACCGTGTAGTGTAAATACTGAGGACAATAATACAGGTATCATCTGTTACTTTCTTTAGCGAAATGAAAAGTTTATAGAAATTCCTATAGAGATGAAGTTTTCGCGAATTTGCGACCGGATCTCTCCGTATAAGAGATGCAACACAACACATGCTTCAGACAAAGCTACGCCCTAGCAGCCTGACAGATTGAGCTACTAGGGCATAGAGAAGATTAACGAGGCTTTTTAAGGTCTAAAGAATGACATCAATGGGAGTTCCAAACCCTAAGATTTTTCTACCAACTAGCAGAATGGCAAGAAGCACTGCAAACATCGCCGTCGCTACAACATCTTGAGTTATGCAGGACAGCTTTTCTTTTTTAAGCGCAAAGAGATTCACGACATACAGCGGAAAATCACTGAAAGCAATTACTACAATCGCTCCTAGCGTCTGGTAAAGCGAGAATGCTATAGGCAATCCACCAACGATCGTAATGAATCGCGCCAAGTTGCTTTGAGCAGAATACATCGGTTTTCCAATTGCTAGTAGCGCTGGACTCGTGCTGTAAAACAAGACTGAAAACCAGATTCCACAAGCTAAAATCGGCAGCATCCAAGCCGCTTGCTGATACTGATCCCAATGCTGATTACGACCCTTATACAGTGCAACAATCACCCAGTCCCCAAAGCAAACAAGCAATGCTAGAAAGCCAGCTAGTCCAACTAATATGAGCCAACGTTTGCGTACAATTTTGCGACGCAGTTCATGACGAGGCAGCTCAAGCTGATTTGAGATCGCTGGAAAAATCACTCGACTACTTAACTGTCGAATGATTTCTCGCGGAATACTGGCTAGCGTATTTGCGATCGTATAAATTCCTAACTGCTGGAATGAGAGCAATTTTGCCAAGAGTAAGCGATCGGACTGGTCTGCAACAAACATGAAGGCAGACGCAACTGCCATCCATTTTCCAAACGATCGCAGTTCCACCAGACATTCTCGATCCCACGCTAAACGATTGGAGTAGCCTGGAATTAATAAATGGCTTCCTACTAAATTCAGCACTGCACCAGATAAAGTTCCGAGCGCTAAGGAGTAAACCGAAGGGCTAAACCAGCACAGTCCAATTAAAACTGAGAACGCCAGCACCTGAAGCACCAGTTCATAGACGGTTAGCCTACCCAAATCCAAGCGACGTTGCAACGTATGAATTGCCGTTGAGGAACATCCATCAAGTACTGAAGAGAAGCAGACCAAAGGAATCAGGATAAACAGCCGATCGTCTCCGTAGAACTTTGTAATAGGGTACGTTAACAGCAGGCTGATCAGCCAGATTTGAACCCCACGAATGATCTGAAGTGTCCAAGCTGTATTCAGAAAGATTGGATCTTCTCCTCGCTTATTGTTAACGATGCTTTGAGAAATTCCAAAATCTGAGAACAGTTCAATTCCCATGCGTAGCGTGACTACAAATGCCATCAGTCCGAAAAACTCGGGCACTAGTAAGCGCGTGAGAATCAAATTGTTGCCTAGTCGCAGCGCTTGCCCTGATCCATAGCCAAGAATTGTCCAGATTGCACCCCGAACGGCGAGCTTTTTGAGAGAGGCAGCCATGATTAATTTGCGTTCCTTAAATTCGGAGCAGTTTGAGCAGCAAGGTAACCCCAAACATAAGCTGTGGGGGAAATCGACTGCATTACAGTGAATTCAGTTGCCATTGGGAACAGGAACACATCAAAGTAGGATTCAACGGTAGGCCAAGTGTTGGGAGCAGGAAAAATAGAAGGTTTAAGCAGTTCAATCGTCCAAAAATCACCGTATCGAACCGGATCATAGGGGCCATAAACTGTTATTCCCGGTGGAGGAGCTTGTCCCAACATGCGCTGATCAATGACTAGCGGATTTTGAGGGCTACGTTGTCCAAGACCTGTTGTGTAAGTCATATTATCGGGATTCGCTCCCAGCGAGAACTGACTTGCCAAAACACTTCCTTTCAGGTACTTGGAATTGTTGGTGAGATAATGGGCGCGCACCATTGCAACGGCTTTAGGAGCGCCGAGTCCAGCCCCCCAACCAATCGGTTCGTAGGGATGCTGTTTTGACCACTTGAATGCCGTCGTATCAGTCAAAGCAGTCACCGCATCGGCTTCTCGGATCAGCGCGTTAAACGCGTTTTGTTGAACAGTGCGATCGGTCTGATTTTGAGGCAACCGCGCATACAGAAATGCAGCATCTCGCTGATTGTGCTTATCCCACTCATTCGTTTCTTGCTTTGCATCTTTAAACACCGTCGTTTGTAGAAAAACCTGATGCCACTTAGAGTCTCCCGTCAATCGATATAGCTCTAGAGCCGCTATGTTTCGGGCATCTCGAACTTGCCAACGACCCGCATCCGCAGATTGCCGATCTGCATACTGAACAGCTCGGACTGCGCTCAATTGATAGTCTTGAGCGCGTTTAGCATCTTTGGACTTAAACCAATGAGCAGCACGAGCTGCCACACTTGCATAGAGGTAGCTTGACCAGGCATCGGGCGCATAGGCAAGCACTGTCGTCGATTCTTGCCAACTCGCTTCTCCAGTCTTTGGATCAATCTCAGATTGAATTCCCCCTCGAATCCCGCCATCGGAAGTTTGCAACCGCTTGTAGAAATCAATATTCCACAAAGCTTCATCTACAACATCTGGAATTGAATTGTTGGATTCAGGAAGATTGAGATTGACCTGACTAAAATAGGTGGGCGCAAGTTCCTGCATTTCCAGCAACGATCGCGAGACGTCAACATGCTGAATTCGGCGATCCCAATCACCAGCATCAAAGTAGCCCCCCCACGCATTCGGAAGTTTCTCATTTGTCTTGCTTTTGGCAATAACCTTCGAGAAATCATCGGCTCCGATTCCTTGATCGACACTTGCAAGAGACTTTGTAGTCGCGTAGACTGTCGTTCCATCTTTGGGATGAAACGGACGAGGACGCTTCACACTGGTATAGGGCGGGCCTAGCTCAATTCCACTACGCTGATGATAGAGTCCTCGTGCAGACACATAAAACGCTTGCTGCCAGACAGTTTGATCGATCTGAAAAGATAGGGAACAGCCAACAGTGTCAACACAAGCTCGATAACGCCCAGGCTTCTGCAACGAAGTGAAATCTAGAAGATGAACATCGGTAAGGGTGTGATTGCGATTCTCTGGATCTTCGGGTTGATTGCTTGCTCTAGAGAGCTTAGTTTTACCTGTGTACACCGATCGGTTTGTCGCTTCATCAATCACCGAAAAGTTGAGTCCTTGTGGATATGTCGCTTTTCCGCCACTGCCCATCCAGGTCGATAGAAAAGCAACCTTTGCTGAGTCATTCGGATGGAAGCCCAATTGTGAAACATGAACTGCCTCACTGCGAGTGACATTAGGTTCGTACTTGAATGACAACCGCTCAACATTTCCACCAGAAAAATTGAGTTGATAGGTTTTACCAGGTTTAAGCGCAGAGGGAAGCTTGAGATAGACCGTATGTGCGACTGGAAAATCAAATTTCCATGCACCCGTTCGCGCCATATTGGTTGGCTTGCTTTTTCTAAAAACAGCCGTAGGAGTTATGCCCGATGAATAACTTGAATCGGTTGAAGACGTAATTTTATAGCTCGTTTGCTGATCTGCCCACTGAGGATCTAGCCGCGCACCAACAACCTGATCAAATGTACGTAGAATATTGCGCTGCGGACCCGCAAGAGAACCAATTTCTTGTCCCCCTCGACTCACCCAGTCATCCCCAACCGGACGAGGTTGTTTCACCTGATCGCCAAACTGCTTTTGGTACGGGACTTGCTTGCCCAGAACTACTTGCCCTGAGTTGATTTGCAGTGTCAGAATATCTGGTTTCACTAAATAAGCTTGAGAAACTTTAATCTGCGGACGATCGCCTGCCACTACGTCTGCTGAGCAACCAGCTAGCAGAACAGCAAAACTAATTGAAATTAATCGTTGCAACCCATTCATGGCGTTTAGCTTAGCGCAAATCATTTCTCAATATTCTGCAACAACTGCTTCGATGCATCCGTAGTCTTTCTAAGAAGAATTACTATAGTTAACCTGGTTAAGTGAAGTAGCTTCGATTATTTTAGAATTTGCGCCAACTATTAAGATGCACTTAAGAAGCGCTGCTAGCCTATCAAAAAAGCGCATTATTCTAGAAAAAATAGATCAAAGTTCATCAATTTGTTACTTAGTCTTTAAGGTCTTTTAATCTCAAACCTAATTCTGCGACTTATGATTGCCTTAAGTTTCAGCCATAGTTGCCCTAACAGATACATCTCCTTCGTTGGGCAGGTCAAGCTACTGTCACTTAAGGATGAAGTTTCAAAATTTTAGTATTTACAATGGCAGTACTTTCCCGGAGCAGCCGAAAAGTTTGTTCTAAGTTTTTCAGCATATGCGTATAGCTTACTTAGAACTAGCGTATTTTTGAATCCAAATCTTCTTCAAATCCTGACATTTAGTTACCTAGCTAAGTTACGCAGACCCTTTCCGTTTTGCTCCTTTCCAACTGACTTAGTGTGCATTGCCCCCACTCCTAATTTGAGAGCGTTTTTGACGATGAGCAAAAAGATTTTTCTAGTTTCCCCCGTAAGTTTACGCAAGGTAAATGGGCGGTTAGGATTAGATGAACAAACGTGTGAAAAACTAGTTCGATGGACTGAAAGCTTTGGGCAGGTCATTTTTGCATGTACTGTGCTGCCACAGCAAGTCACACCATCAAGCTCTGAGACGTGGAGAGCGATCGATGATTTGCCCTGTCGCGATCGCATTGAATTTGTACTTTTGCCCTACGCATACCGCATTCAAGATTTCATCCGAACCTATCGCAAAACCCGACAGCTTCTTAGAACCAAGATTCGCGAGTCTCAGTATCTTTGTTTCTCACCTTGCGTTTTAGTAGGCGATTGGTCAGGCGTCGCCTGTCTGGAAGCGATGAAGCTAAATCGACCCTACGCCGTTTCGACAGATCGCGTCGAGTACCAAGTGATTTGGAGAACCCTGAATAGCTATCCACTGAAGCATCGCATCAAAGAGCTTTTGCTGCTGCCTCTCATGCCGCCCTACCTAAAATTCTTGATTCAACGCAGCCGCTTGGGGCTGTTCCAGGGACAAGAATGCTATGAAGTGTTTTCTCAATTCTGCAACAATGCCCACTGCGTCTATGATGTTCACACTCAAAAGGAAGACCAAATTAGCCGCGATAGGCTGAGCAGTAAAATTGACCAGCTCGTTCAGGGACAGCCTCTTAAGATTGGATATGTCGGGCGAGCATCAGAGATGAAGGGTGGGCTGGACTGGATACGAGTCATCTACCGTCTTCGTGAAGCGGGTGTGAAGGTCAACGCAACTTGGTTAGGTGATGGGGAGTTATTACCCCAGATGAAACAGCTTGCAGCCGATCTTGGGATTCGCGATCGCATTCACTTTGAGGGATTTGTAGGAGATCGTCAGAAAATTCTAAAAATCTTACGCCAGCAGCATCTTTTTCTCTTTTGTCACAAAACTCCAGAATCGCCGCGTTGTCTCATCGAAGCATTGGTTTCGGGATGCCCAATCGTCGGATACGACAGTTCTTATCCTAGGGGACTGGTTGCAGCACAGGGTGGAGGATTGTTTTCACCCATAAACGACGAAGTTACGTTAACTGAACACATTATTCAGCTCAATGCCGATCGATCAAGATTGTGTCTTCTAGTGCAAGAAGCGACGCGAACAGGACAACAATTTGATGAAGAGACTGTGTTCCATCATCGAAGTGGCTTGATTAAGAAACATCTCCCTGCTAAACCTGACTCAGTACTATCCACAGCTCCTTACTCCCGCTAGATAAAACTTTCAGTAATATTTCATCACTAATGTTTCAGATGAATGATAGGCACGTGGAGCAGGGAGTAAAGCATCAAAACCGCCTACTCTAGATAACAGAACTTCCAACGTTGGGAGTTCTTTTGTGAAACCACAGAATTTGTGCCGTGAAAAAGCTACTTGGATTTGCCGAAACCTGCTTTGTCGTCCTAGGATTCACCTTTTTTACAGGGGGTTTTGCCCTCGGCGGAACCGAAGATGGGACAGCAGGTTTAATTCCGATTGCTGTCGTAACCGGAATTCGATATTTTATCTGGCTCGTGTCTAGCTTGTTGGTTATAGTGCATTGGAGAAAAGCCCTCTTCACGGCTAGCCGAGACTGGATTCTTTGGCTTGTGTTGGCACTCACTCTTGTTTCTTTTGCTTGGTCAGATTTGCCAGAGTGGGTCTTCTGGAATGAGCGGGAAGTCTTGCAAATGATTTCCTTTGGGCTGTACTTTGCGACTCGCTTTACCTTACGTGAGCAAGTACGGCTCCTTGCCCTATCGCTAGTAGTAGGTGGATTGGCAAGTGCGCTCTTTGCGATCGGGCTGCCTTCTGCGGGAAAACACGGTGCAGATCACCCCGGAGCATGGAAAGGAATTTATGATTACAAAAACACCTTCGGTAGCATGATGGTGTTAGGAGTAATTACCTTCTTTCTGATGCCCATTGAACGCCCAGTTGAAAGAGTCCTCAAGTGGCTTGGGTTGGCGTTCTGCACAGCGATGATTCTTCTAACTACGTCTAAGACTGCTCTTATTCTCCTAGTAGTAATAGTCGGAATGTTAGCGTTCTACCGAAGATTCCGTTGGCAGGGCAAGCTTTCCGTCGTTCTATTGGACTTGGGCGTTCTCCTGATGGGGTGTGTGGTAACTGCCCTGTTGAGTAGCTGGATGGAAATCGTCAAAGGGCTGGGAAGAGACCCGACCTTAAGCGGAAGAACCTTCATTTGGCAGGTTGTTGGACTGCACTTCTGGGAAAAACCCTGGTTTGGATTTGGACGCGGTGCGTTTTGGGCACCCGAAAGCCGATTTCCAAGAACAGCAGCGCTCTTCTTTGGAGACCAATATATTCCTCCCCATGCTCATAATGGCTTTATAGATACAGCGTTAGATATTGGATTAATTGGACTGGCGCTGTTTCTTATCTGCTTCGTAGCAGCCTACCTTTGTGCCTTACAGCGGGCTTACGCCGCAAAGCATTCTGAGGAGCTGTTCCCCTTAGCATTTCTTACGTTCTTAGCAATCAACAATATGACCGAGAGTTATTTACTCCGGCTAAGCAACGTTTACCTTGTGTTATTTATCGTAACCACATTGACACTCAGACGCAGATGGCAAGTCGATGAAGAGGAAGACCCTGAAAAGAATTTGCGTTTACCAGAATACGGAAATCTACAGGTAAGAGAAGACTAAACGAAAGAAGCTGGATCTCCTTCGATCCAGCTTCTTTCGTTTCCATTTCTAATAACTAGTAGGGAGGCTTAGGAACGTGGATTAAATAAGACCGGCGGAAAAGGGAAAGGTGATAGGCTTGGA